>NZ_JAZHEE010000040.1:0-36523 GCF_036620675.1 Rosenbergiella sp. YN46 | reverse complement strand
ACAAAAGAAAAGGCCATCCGTAAGGATGGCTTTTTTTTATGTCTGCGGCCTGTCGGTGAGAAGCGCGTCAGGAACAGGTGAAGAGCCCCGGTCAGTGACCGGGGCTTTTTGCGTTTTTCTCCCTCTCCCTGCGGGAGAGGGCCGGGGTGAGGGCATCAGGCCGCATAGAGCCTTTCCTGTCGGTGGGAGAGAGCTTCAGACCACATCCAGACATCACTCTTCAGACACCTTATAAGCGATCGTCGACAGGATAGGGTAAACTAGCGGAGTTTTACTGACCTGGAAAGAGACGATGACCACCTCCCTAAAACCTTTCAATACTTTCGGTATCGATGCCCGGGCGGCCCGGATTGTGCAGGCTGAAGATGAACAACAACTCCTGAATGCATGGCAGAGCGCTAATGTGGAACATCAACCGGTATTGATTCTGGGGGAGGGCAGTAATGTTCTGCTGCTGGAAGATTTTGCCGGCACGGTCATTCTGAACCGTATTACCGGGATCTCCGTTCGTGAAGAGAGTGATGCCTGGCATGTACACGCAGGAGCAGGAGAGAACTGGCACCGCCTGGTGGAATATACCCTGGAGCAAGGCATGGCGGGTCTGGAGAATCTGGCGTTGATTCCAGGCTGCGCGGGTTCTGCACCAATCCAGAATATCGGTGCTTACGGCGTAGAGTTGAGGCAGATGTGCGACTATGTCGACTGCCTGGAGCTTACTTCCGGAGAGCATAAGCGCCTGTCGGCGGATGAATGTCGCTTTGGCTATCGTGATAGTATCTTTAAACATGAATATCAGCATCGCTATGCCATCACGGCACTGGGGCTGCGTTTGCCGAAGCTGTGGCAGCCGGTGCTTTCCTATGGGGATCTTGCTCGCCTGAACCCACAGGACGTCACGCCACAGCAGGTGTTCGGGGCCGTTTGTCATATGCGACGCAGTAAGCTACCGGATCCCGCCCGTATCGGAAATGCCGGCAGTTTCTTTAAAAATCCCGTCATAATGCAGCAGCAGGCAGCGGCATTACTGACCGAATTTCCGGAAGCTCCTCATTATCCACAGGCGGATGGTACGGTGAAACTGGCCGCTGGCTGGCTTATCGATCGCTGTCAGTTAAAAGGGTATCAAAAAGGGGGAGCGGCGGTTCATCGCCAGCAGGCGTTGGTTTTGATTAATGAACACAATGCGACCGCGCAGGATGTGGTTGCGCTTGCCCATGACGTCCGCCAGCGCGTGGGGAAAACATTTAATGTCTGGCTGGAACCCGAAGTGCGCTTTATTGGTGCCATGGGAGAAGTCAGCGCGGTGGAGGCCATTGCATGAAGGATTACAGAGTCCCCTTGACGCTTATCGGTATTCTGGCCGATGGCGAGTTTCATTCTGGTGAGCAGCTTGGTGAACTGCTGGGCATGAGCCGGGCCGCGATTAATAAACATATCCAGACCCTGCGCGACTGGGGGATTGATGTATTTACCGTTTCCGGTAAGGGCTATAGCCTGCCAGCTCCGATCCAGTTACTGGATCGCGATGTTATCCTTAGCCAGATTGGCGAAGGTTCTGTAGCCGTACTACCGGTGATTGATTCCACCAACCAGTATTTGATTAACCGTATCAGCGAACTGAAATCGGGAGATGTCTGCATCGCAGAATATCAGCAGGCAGGGCGTGGCCGCCGCGGTCGCCAGTGGTTCTCTCCTTTTGGCGCAAATCTGTACCTTTCCATGTACTGGCGCCTTGAACAGGGGCCGGCAGCGGCGGTAGGACTTAGCCTGGTCATAGGTATCGTTATGGCGGAAGTACTTCATAAGTTGGGCGCTAACGATGTCAGAGTTAAATGGCCTAATGATCTCTATCTACACGATCGCAAACTGGCGGGGATTCTCGTTGAGCTTACAGGTAAAACAGGCGATGCGGCACAAATTGTCTTCGGTGGTGGTATTAATCTGGCCATGCGCAATGTTGCGACTGATATCGTGAATCAGGGGTGGATCAATCTGCAGGAGGCGGGGATTAGTGTCGATCGCAACCAGCTGGCGGTACTGTTGATCAAGGAGTTGCGCCAGTCGTTGCGTCAGTTTGAACAGGGCGGCCTGGCAACCTTCCTGGCGCGCTGGGAAAAACTGGATAATTTTATTAACCGCCCGGTTAAGTTGATTATTGGAGAGCGTGAAATACCAGGAATCTCACGCGGTATTAACGCTCAAGGGGCGTTAATGCTGGAACAGGGTGGCGTTATTACGCCCTGGGTTGGCGGCGAAATTTCATTACGTCCGGCCGATTGAGAATAAAGGGGGTGGCCCCCCTTTATTTATTTTCGTAACCGCACGCAATCTACGGCGTGATTCGCGCTTTTGGTCATGATGAGACTGGCTCGTTCGCGAGTGGGAAGAATATTTTCCTTAAGATTCTGCCAGTTAATCTCTCTCCACAGCCGGGTTGCCGTTTCGATAGCCTCTTCTCTGGATAACTTTGCATAGTTGTGGAAATAAGAATCGGGATCGGTAAATGCCCCTTCCCGGAATTTCAGGAAGCGGTTAATGTACCAACTTTCCAGCAGATCCTCTGGCGCATCAACATAAATAGAAAAATCGACGAAATCAGAGACAAATACATGATGCGGATCGTGAGGATAATCCATACCGCTTTGCAAAACATTAAGGCCTTCCAGAATCAGAATATCCGGCTGGTTGACAGTTTTATCCCCTCCAGGAATGACATCATAGGTCAGATGGGAATAGACCGGCGCCGTTACGTCAGGAACTCCTGACTTGATATCCGAGACAAACTTCACCAGCCGATGCATATCATACGATTGCGGAAATCCCTTCTTTTTCATCAGGTCGCGCTCTTTCAGAACCTTGATGGGGTAGAGGAAGCCATCGGTCGTGATCAGCTCTACTTTGCGGTGTTCCGGCCATCGGCTGAGTAGCGCCTGTAAAACGCGGGCTGTCGTGCTTTTACCCACGGCGACGCTGCCAGCGATACTAATGACGTAGGGAATTCGCTGCCCGTTAGTGCCCAGGAACTGCTCCAGCACAGCCTGACGACGCAGATCGGAACTGATATAGAAATTCAGCAGACGGGATAGAGGCAGATAGATTTCCGCCACTTCTTCGAGCGAGAGATCTTCGTTGATCCCCTTAAGACGAGCGACTTCGCTTTCCGTCAACGTCATAGGGACGGAATTACGGAGTGCGGCCCACTGGCTCCGGTTGAACTGAAGATAAGGCGTCATTAACTTTTGCTCTTTATTGCTCATAAGCATGCATCGGCCTGCGGTTCAGGGAGATACCAGAGGACTCCCACACTGGCGCACTACATCAACAAATTTTTAATATCAGGGCTGGAGGGTATCACCAGATGCTGGCGAATAATAAGAAAAAATCGCCCCTTCGATCCTGTGCTATGCTGCAAACGAGTCATCGGCTGGATGCTGTAACGGGTCAGTCGCACGGATAGAGCGCACGTAGTGTGCAATATTCTGGTGAATGTGGAAAATCATTTGATCAGACAATTCTCGTCAGTAAAGCAAACCGCAGTACCAATTTGCGTAAAATATCAGCACTTTTTCAGTCTGTAGCGCAAAATGTGAGCGGTAGGCCATTTTACGCAATTTTTTTGTTGCATAGGCGGGCCGCTGTTTCTAGAATGCGCGCTACTTGATGCCGGCTTAGCTCAGTTGGTAGAGCAACTGACTTGTAATCAGTAGGTCGCCAGTTCGATTCCGGCAGCCGGCACCAATCAAGTATCGGGTGGGGTTCCCGAGTGGCCAAAGGGAGCAGACTGTAAATCTGCCGTCATCGACTTCGAAGGTTCGAATCCTTCCCCCACCACCATTTTCACCGCAGCAATGCGGTAAACCAGTAAGCGACTCTGCTGAAGCGCTGGCTGGCGAAGGTGAAAACCTTCGGCGAATATTATGTAATGCGTAATATTCATCAGGTG
This sequence comes from Rosenbergiella sp. YN46, assembly GCF_036620675.1. Lineage (NCBI taxonomy): Bacteria > Pseudomonadati > Pseudomonadota > Gammaproteobacteria > Enterobacterales > Erwiniaceae > Rosenbergiella > Rosenbergiella sp. YN46. Next base: position 32,580 of record NZ_JAZHEE010000040.1, on the reverse strand, counting down.
AGATGGAGTTTGTTTCACCGCTGTTTTAGCAGTGCTTAAAGTGCTGTACGAGGCGGTAGCCTCAACAAAACGGCTCGAATACTTGAGAGGTTTTCTCTCCAGAAAGAATCAGGTAGCCGGGTTTCAGGATGCGGGCATCGTATAATGGCTATTACCTCAGCCTTCCAAGCTGATGATGCGGGTTCGATTCCCGCTGCCCGCTCCAGTGCTGATATAGCTCAGTTGGTAGAGCGCACCCTTGGTAAGGGTGAGGTCGGCAGTTCGAATCTGCCTATCAGCACCACCTCCTTTATCCCCCCTGTTTCTCTTCTGTTTCTGAATTCAACAAATTCAGGCGTTGTGCCTGGTTGATGTGGTGATATCACCGATTTATCCGTGTCTTAGAGGGACAATCGATGTCTAAAGAAAAGTTTGAACGTACAAAACCGCACGTTAACGTCGGTACTATCGGCCACGTTGACCATGGTAAAACAACGCTGACCGCCGCCATTACCACCGTTCTGGCTAAAACCTACGGCGGTGCTGCCCGCGCATTCGACCAGATCGATAACGCGCCGGAAGAGAAGGCTCGTGGTATCACCATCAACACCTCTCACGTTGAATATGACACCCCGACCCGTCACTACGCACACGTTGACTGCCCCGGGCACGCCGACTACGTGAAAAACATGATCACCGGTGCTGCTCAGATGGACGGCGCTATCCTGGTTGTTGCTGCGACTGACGGCCCGATGCCGCAGACCCGTGAGCACATCCTGCTGGGCCGCCAGGTAGGCGTACCGTGCATCATCGTGTTCATGAACAAGTGTGACATGGTTGATGACGAAGAGCTGCTGGAACTGGTTGAGATGGAAGTTCGTGAGCTGCTGTCTCAGTACGACTTCCCGGGTGACGACTGCCCGGTTATCCGCGGCTCCGCGCTGAAAGCGCTGGAAGGCGACGCAGAGTGGGAAGCGAAGGTTATTGAACTGGCTGAAGCGCTGGACTCCTACATTCCGGAGCCGGAGCGTGACACCGACAAGCCGTTCCTGCTGCCGATCGAAGACGTATTCTCCATCTCTGGTCGTGGTACCGTTGTTACCGGTCGTGTAGAAACCGGTATCATCAAAGTAGGCGACGAAGTGGAAATCGTGGGTATCAAAGAGACTGCGAAGACCACCTGTACTGGCGTTGAAATGTTCCGCAAACTGCTGGACGAAGGCCGTGCCGGTGAGAACTGCGGTATCCTGCTGCGTGGTACCAAGCGTGACGAAGTTCAGCGTGGTCAGGTACTGGCTAAGCCGGGCTCCATCAACCCGCACACCAGGTTCGAAGCAGAAGTTTACGTTCTGTCTAAAGATGAAGGCGGCCGTCATACTCCGTTCTTCAAAGGCTACCGTCCGCAGTTCTACTTCCGTACCACTGACGTGACGGGCTCCATCACTCTGCCGGAAGGCGTAGAGATGGTAATGCCTGGCGACAACATCAAGATGGATGTTGAGCTGATCCACCCGATCGCGATGGACAAAGGTCTGCGCTTCGCAATCCGTGAAGGTGGTCGTACCGTTGGTGCAGGCGTTGTAGCTGAAGTTAAAGCTTAATTGTCGATAACATTTGACGCAATGCACAAGGAAAGGGCATCATTTGATGCCCTTTTTGTACGCTGTCGAAATACAGAACCTGGCTCATCAGTGATTTTTTTCTCATAATCATTGCTGAGACAGGCTCTGCCGATAGCGTTAATGCCGGATGTGCGGCAACGTACGCCGGTCTGGTCTGCCCCGCTTAGCCGGGGCGCAAATGTTTGTCTTTATTGTGACAGGTTGATTTATGAGTGCGAATACCGAAGCTCAGGGAAGTGGGCGCGGCCTGGAAGCGATGAAATGGCTGGTTGTTGCCGTGCTGCTGCTCGTGGCTATCGTTGGCAACTATCTTTATCGTGATATTACCCTGCCGCTGCGAGCTCTCGCAGTGGTGATTCTGATTGCTGCGGCGGGCGGTGTTGCGCTGTTGACGACCAAAGGCAAAGCGACAGTCGCGTTTGCCCGCGAAGCGAGAACCGAAGTCCGTAAGGTGATTTGGCCGACTCGTCAGGAAACTCTGCACACCACGCTGATCGTGGCAGCGGTGACTGCTGTCATGTCACTGATCCTGTGGGGGCTGGATGGCATTCTGGTCCGCCTGGTATCCTTTATCACTGGCCTGAGGTTCTGAGATGTCTGAAGCTCCAAAAAAGCGCTGGTACGTCGTTCAGGCGTTTTCCGGTTTTGAAGGCCGCGTAGCGACTTCCCTGCGCGAGCATATCAAATTGCATAACATGGAAGATCTGTTTGGCGAAGTCATGGTGCCAACCGAAGAGGTTGTTGAGATCCGCGGTGGCCAGCGTCGTAAAAGCGAGCGCAAATTCTTCCCGGGCTATGTACTGGTTCAAATGGTGATGAATGATGCGAGCTGGCACCTGGTGCGCAGCGTACCGCGCGTGATGGGATTCATCGGAGGGACATCCGATCGTCCTGCGCCGATCAGCGACAAAGAAGTTGATGCGATTATGAACCGCCTGCAGCAGGTGGGTGATAAGCCGCGTCCGAAAACGCTGTTCGAACCGGGCGAAATGGTTCGCGTCAACGATGGTCCGTTTGCTGACTTCAACGGCGTGGTGGAAGAGGTGGACTACGAGAAAAGCCGCCTGAAGGTATCGGTTTCCATCTTTGGTCGCGCGACGCCAGTCGAGCTGGACTTCAGTCAGGTAGAAAAAGCCTAAACCACAGCGATCGAACGTTGCATGGGGCGCGAGATTGGAATACAATTTCGCGCCTTTTGTTTTTATGGGCCCTGCCCGTAAGACGGTTTTAATATGGGGAGCCTGTTCTTCAGGCGCTATACCCAACAGAGGAAATTTAAGATGGCCAAGAAAGTACAAGCCTACGTTAAGCTGCAGGTTGCAGCTGGTATGGCTAACCCGAGCCCGCCGGTTGGTCCGGCTCTGGGTCAGCAGGGTGTTAACATCATGGAATTCTGTAAGGCGTTCAACGCCAAGACTGATTCCATCGAGAAGGGTCTGCCGATTCCGGTCGTAATTACCGTTTACGCTGACCGTTCCTTCACCTTTGTTACCAAAACCCCGCCGGCTGCCGTTCTGCTGAAGAAAGCTGCTGGTATCAAGTCTGGTTCCGGCAAGCCGAACAAAGACAAAGTGGGTAAAGTAACTCGCGCTCAGGTTCTGGAAATTGCCCAGACTAAAGCGGCGGACATGACCGGTGCCGATATTGAAGCGATGGCTCGTTCCATCGAAGGTACCGCTCGTTCCATGGGCCTGGTAGTGGAGGACTAAGACAATGGCTAAACTGACCAAGCGCATGCGCGTGATCCGTGAGAAAGTTGATGCGACCAAACAGTACGACATCAACGAAGCCGTTGCTCTGCTGAAAGAGCTGGCCACCGCTAAATTCGTAGAAAGCGTAGACGTTGCTGTAAACCTCGGCATCGACGCGCGTAAATCTGACCAGAACGTTCGTGGTGCAACCGTACTGCCGCACGGTACTGGCCGTTCCGTTCGCGTAGCCGTATTTACCCAGGGCCCGAACGCTGAAGCTGCTAAAGCAGCTGGCGCCGAGCTGGTAGGTATGGAAGACCTGGCTGAACAGGTTAAGAAAGGCGAGATGGACTTCGACGTTGTTATCGCTTCTCCGGATGCGATGCGCGTAGTTGGCCAGCTGGGCCAGATCCTGGGGCCGCGTGGCCTGATGCCGAACCCGAAAGTGGGTACCGTAACGCCGAACGTTGCTGAAGCTGTTAAAAACGCTAAAGCCGGTCAGATCCGTTACCGTAACGACAAGAACGGCATCATCCACACCACCATCGGTAAAGTTGACTTCGACGCTGACAAACTGAAAGAAAACCTGGAAGCGCTGCTGGTTGCCCTGAAAAAGGCGAAGCCGGCTGCTGCGAAAGGCGTGTACATCAAGAAAGTTAGCCTGTCCACTACCATGGGCGCGGGTGTTGCGGTAGACCAGGCTGGTCTGAGCGCTTCCGCTAACTAATTTCGCCTTTGACGTGGGCGGCGAATTTGTCTACAATTTTACGCCCACTGTTTTGCCCTGTGCAAAACGGCGATGATTTATCCGGTTGGAGCCTGGCCTTATCCAGGCCTCCGTCCAAGACCGCAGGTGGTTCGCAAGAGTCTTAATTTCCTGCGTAGACGGTGACAGAACCTGAAGAGTATTTTTTAATAATCTTTGGCTTGCTTCTGCTCACCGTATTTCGACGCTTCGGGTTTCGGCTCGAAGTGAAGTGAGTTCCGGGGCCATTTGTCCCCGGCAAAAATCCAGGAGCAAAAGCTAATGGCTTTAAATCTTCAAGACAAACAAGCGATTGTTGCTGAAGTCAGCGAAGTAGCCAAAGGCGCGCTGTCTGCAGTAGTTGCGGATTCCCGTGGCGTAACTGTAGACAAAATGACCGAACTGCGTAAAGCAGGTCGCGAAGCCGGCGTATACATGCGTGTTGTTCGTAACACCCTGCTGCGCCGTGTTGTTGAGGGGACTCAGTTTGAGTGCCTGAAAGACGCGTTTGTTGGTCCGACCCTGATCGCATACTCAATGGAACACCCGGGCGCTGCCGCTCGTCTGTTCAAAGAGTTCGCTAAAGCGAATGCAGATTTTGAGGTCAAAGCCGCTGCCTTTGAAGGTGAGCTGATCCCGGCGTCGCAGATCGATCGCCTGGCAACGCTGCCGACTTACGAAGAAGCACTGGCACGCCTGATGTCGACCATGAAAGAAGCCGCTGCCGGCAAACTGGTTCGTACTCTGGCTGCTGTACGCGATGCAAAAGAAGCTGCTTAATCGCACTCTTTTGGCTGGCGTACTCCTTGCTAACGTATAAACTTAATTCTGATTTTCAGGAACAATCAAATGTCTATCACTAAAGATCAAATCATCGAAGCAGTTGCCGCTATGTCCGTAATGGATATCGTAGAGCTGGTTTCTGCAATGGAAGAAAAATTCGGCGTTTCTGCCGCTGCTGCTGTAGCTGTTGCTGCTGGCGGTGCTGCTGAAGCTGCTGAAGAGAAGACCGAGTTCGACGTCATTCTGAAAGCCGCAGGCGGTAACAAAGTTGCTGTAATCAAAGCAGTACGTGGTGCTACCGGCCTGGGTCTGAAAGAAGCTAAAGACCTGGTAGAGTCTGCTCCGGCAGCTCTGAAAGAAGGCGTTAGCAAAGACGACGCTGAAGCTCTGAAAAAATCCCTGGAAGAAGCTGGCGCTGAAGTTGAAATCAAGTAAGCCCGTCTTACAGGTAGCAGCCTGAGAAATCAGGCTGATGGCTGGTGACTTTTTAGTCACCAGCCTTTTTGCGCTGTAGAGCACCAGTAGCGTTTCACACTGTTTGACTGCTGGTTGCTCCACAATGCTTGTTTCTATCGACGACTTAATATACTGCGACAGGGCGTGGCCCTGGGTAAATCGCAATGAAATGATTTAAGAGTGATAGAAACAGGCATTGCGGGAAGTGTTCCACTTCTCGGTCAACAAAATGGTGTTGCATAAACTGTCCTTCCATGGACAGGGTGGGTCGACTTGTCAGCGAGCTGAGGAACCCTATGGTTTACTCCTATACCGAGAAAAAACGTATTCGTAAGGATTTTGGTAAACGTCCGCAGGTGCTGGATGTCCCATATCTCCTTTCTATCCAGCTTGACTCGTTCCAGAAGTTTATCGAGCAAGATCCTGAGGGGCAAAACGGTCTGGAAGCCGCTTTCCGTTCCGTATTCCCGATTCAGAGCTATAGCGGTAATTCAGAGCTGCAGTATGTCAGCTACCGCCTTGGCGAACCTGTGTTCGATGTTAAAGAGTGTCAGATTCGTGGCGTGACCTTTTCGGCACCGCTGCGTGTGAAGCTGCGTCTGGTTATCTACGAGCGCGAAGCGCCAGAAGGTACCGTAAAAGACATCAAAGAGCAGGAAGTCTACATGGGCGAAATTCCGCTCATGACCGACAACGGTACCTTCGTTATCAATGGTACCGAGCGTGTTATCGTTTCTCAGCTGCATCGTAGCCCGGGCGTCTTCTTTGACAGCGATAAGGGTAAAACTCACTCTTCGGGTAAAGTGCTGTATAACGCACGTATTATCCCTTACCGCGGCTCCTGGCTGGATTTCGAATTCGATCCGAAAGACAACCTGTTCGTCCGTATCGACCGCCGTCGTAAACTGCCGGCCTCCATCATTCTGCGTGCCCTGAACTACACTTCAGAGCAGATTCTCGATCTGTTTTTTGAAAAAGTGGTCTACGAGATTCGCGACAACAAGCTGCAGATGGAGCTGGTTCCGGAACGCCTGCGCGGCGAAACTGCCTCCTTCGATATCGAAGCGAACGGTAAGGTTTACGTCGAGAAAGGCCGTCGAATCACCGCGCGCCATATCCGGATGCTTGAAAAAGACGATGTGAAACACATTGAAGTTCCGGTTGAGTACATCGCGGGTAAAGTTGCAGCGAAAGACTATGTTGATGAATCTACCGGCGAGCTGATCTGCCCGGCCAACATGGAGCTGTCACTGGACCTGCTGGCTAAACTGAGCCAGGCGGGCCACAAGCGCATCGAGACGCTGTTCACCAACGACCTCGATCACGGCCCGTACATTTCTGAAACGCTGCGTGTTGATCCGACCAGCGATCGCCTGAGCGCACTGGTTGAAATCTACCGCATGATGCGCCCTGGTGAGCCGCCGACACGCGAAGCGGCGGAAAGCCTGTTCGAAAATCTGTTCTTCTCTGAAGACCGTTACGATCTGTCTGCGGTTGGCCGTATGAAGTTCAACCGTTCGCTGCTGCGCGACGAAGTTGAAGGCTCCGGTATCCTGAGTGAAGAAGACATTATCGATGTGATGAAAAAACTCATCGATATTCGTAACGGTAAAGGCGAAGTGGACGATATCGACCACCTCGGCAACCGTCGTATCCGTTCCGTAGGTGAAATGGCGGAAAACCAGTTCCGCGTCGGTCTGGTTCGTGTAGAGCGAGCGGTGAAAGAGCGTCTGTCTCTTGGCGACCTCGACACCCTGATGCCTCAGGATATGATCAACGCCAAGCCTATCTCTGCGGCAGTGAAGGAGTTCTTCGGCTCCAGCCAGCTGTCTCAGTTTATGGATCAGAACAACCCGCTGTCCGAGATTACCCATAAGCGTCGTATCTCCGCACTGGGCCCGGGCGGTCTGACCCGTGAGCGCGCCGGCTTTGAGGTTCGAGACGTTCACCCGACTCACTACGGTCGCGTATGTCCTATCGAAACGCCGGAAGGCCCGAACATCGGTCTGATCAACTCCCTGTCTGTATACGCGCAGACTAACGAGTATGGCTTCCTGGAAACGCCATACCGTCGCGTTATCGATGGCAAGGTATCTGATGAGATTCACTACCTTTCCGCCATTGAAGAAGGTAACTTCGTTATCGCGCAGGCTAACGCCCGCCTGGATGACGACGGCGCTTTCGTCGACGACCTGGTAACCTGCCGTAACAAAGGCGAATCCAGCCTGTTCAGCAGCGATCAGGTTGACTATATGGACGTATCCACCCAGCAGGTGGTTTCCGTGGGCGCCTCCCTGATTCCGTTCCTGGAGCACGATGACGCAAACCGCGCATTGATGGGTGCGAACATGCAGCGTCAGGCGGTACCGACCCTGCGCGCCGACAAGCCGCTGGTTGGTACCGGTATGGAACGCGCCGTTGCCGTTGACTCCGGCGTAACCGCCGTTGCCAAACGCGGCGGTGTGGTGCAGTACGTCGACGCTTCCCGTATCGTTATCAAGGTTAATGAAGATGAGATGTATCCGGGCGAAGCGGGCATCGACATCTACAACCTGACCAAATACACCCGTTCCAACCAGAACACCTGCATCAACCAGATGCCGTGCGTTTCTCTGGGTGAGCCGGTAGAGCGCGGCGACGTGCTGGCCGACGGCCCGTCCACCGATCTGGGCGAACTGGCGCTGGGTCAGAACATGCGCGTCGCGTTCATGCCGTGGAACGGCTACAACTTCGAGGACTCCATCCTCGTTTCCGAGCGCGTGGTGCAGGAAGACCGATTCACCACCATCCACATTCAGGAACTGGCCTGTGTGTCTCGTGACACCAAACTGGGGCCGGAAGAGATCACCGCGGATATCCCGAACGTGGGTGAAGCTGCGCTCTCTAAACTGGATGAGTCCGGTATTGTCTATATCGGTGCGGAAGTGACCGGTGGCGACATTCTGGTCGGTAAGGTAACGCCGAAGGGCGAAACTCAGCTGACCCCGGAAGAGAAGCTGCTGCGCGCCATCTTCGGTGAGAAAGCGTCTGACGTTAAAGATTCTTCTCTGCGCGTGCCGAACGGCGTATCCGGTACCGTTATCGACGTTCAGGTCTTTACCCGCGATGGCGTGGAAAAAGACAAGCGTGCTCTGGAAATCGAAGAGATGCAGCTCAAGCAGGCGAAGAAAGACCTGTCTGAAGAACTGCAGATCCTTGAAGCCGGTCTGTTTAGCCGAATCTACGCGGTGCTGGTTGCCGGCGGTGTTGAAGCCGAGAAGCTCGACAAACTGCCGCGCGATCGCTGGCTGGAGCTGGGCCTGACCGATGAAGAGAAGCAGAGCCAGCTGGAGCAACTGGCTGAACAGTACGACGAACTGAAACATGAGTTCGAGAAGAAACTGGAAGCTAAGCGTCGCAAGATCACTCAGGGCGACGACCTGGCGCCGGGCGTACTGAAGATCGTTAAGGTCTACCTGGCCGTTAAACGTCAGATCCAGCCGGGTGACAAGATGGCGGGCCGTCACGGTAACAAAGGTGTTATCTCCAAGATCAACCCGATCGAAGATATGCCTTACGACGAAAACGGCACGCCGGTTGATATCGTACTGAACCCGCTGGGCGTACCGTCGCGTATGAACATCGGTCAGATCCTGGAAACCCACCTGGGTATGGCTGCCAAAGGCATCGGCGACAAGATCAACGCGATGCTCAAGCAGCAGCAGGAAGTAGCGAAGCTGCGTGAGTTCATCCAGCGTGCTTACGACCTGGGTATGGATGTTCGCCAGCGCGTCGACCTGAATACCTTCAGCGATGAAGAAGTTCTGCGTCTGGCAGAAAACCTGCGTAAGGGTATGCCGATTGCGACACCGGTGTTCGACGGTGCCAAAGAGGCCGAAATCAAAGAGCTGCTGAAGCTGGGCGACCTGCCGACTTCCGGTCAGATCACGCTGTACGATGGCCGCACCGGCGAGCAGTTTGAGCGTCCGGTAACCGTTGGCTACATGTACATGCTGAAACTGAACCACCTGGTTGACGACAAGATGCACGCGCGTTCCACCGGTTCTTACAGCCTTGTTACTCAGCAGCCGCTGGGTGGTAAGGCGCAGTTCGGTGGCCAGCGCTTCGGTGAGATGGAAGTGTGGGCGCTGGAAGCTTACGGCGCCGCCTACACCCTGCAGGAAATGCTGACCGTTAAGTCTGATGACGTGAACGGCCGTACTAAGATGTATAAGAACATCGTAGATGGCAATCACCAGATGGAACCGGGTATGCCGGAATCCTTCAACGTACTGTTGAAAGAGATTCGTTCGCTGGGTATCAACATCGAACTGGAAGACGAGTAATTCTCGCTCAAACAGGTCACTGCTGCCGGGTTAGCGCCCGGCAGCAGAATGTGCTAACTCCGACGGGAGCCAATCCGTGAAAGACTTATTAAAGTTTCTGAAAGCGCAAACTAAAACCGAAGAGTTTGATGCGATCAAAATTGCTCTGGCTTCGCCAGACATGATCCGTTCCTGGTCTTTCGGTGAAGTTAAAAAGCCGGAAACCATTAACTACCGTACGTTCAAGCCGGAACGTGACGGTCTGTTCTGCGCCCGCATTTTCGGGCCGGTGAAAGACTACGAGTGCCTGTGCGGTAAGTACAAGCGCCTGAAGCACCGCGGCGTTATCTGTGAAAAATGTGGCGTTGAAGTTACGCAGACCAAGGTACGCCGTGAGCGTATGGGGCATATTGAGCTAGCTTCGCCGACCGCACACATCTGGTTCCTGAAATCGCTGCCGTCCCGTATCGGTCTGCTGCTGGATATGCCGCTGCGCGACATCGAGCGCGTGCTGTACTTCGAATCCTATGTGGTTATCGAAGGCGGTATGACTAATCTGGAACGTAGCCAGATCCTGACTGAAGAGCAGTATCTGGACGCACTGGAGGAGTTCGGTGACGAATTCGACGCCAAGATGGGCGCCGAAGCTATCCAGGCCCTGCTGAAAGGGATGGATCTGGAGCAGGAGTGCGAAACCCTGCGCGAAGAGCTGAACGAAACCAACTCAGAAACCAAACGTAAGAAGCTGACCAAGCGTATCAAGCTGCTGGAAGCCTTCGTACAGTCCGGCAACAAGCCGGAGTGGATGATTCTGACCGTTCTGCCGGTTCTGCCGCCGGATCTGCGTCCGCTGGTACCGCTGGACGGTGGCCGTTTTGCGACCTCCGATCTCAACGATCTGTACCGTCGCGTGATCAACCGTAACAATCGTCTGAAGCGTCTGCTGGATCTGGCTGCGCCGGACATCATCGTACGTAACGAAAAGCGTATGCTGCAGGAAGCGGTTGACGCCCTGCTGGATAACGGCCGTCGCGGTCGTGCCATCACGGGCTCCAACAAGCGTCCGCTGAAATCTCTGGCCGACATGATCAAAGGTAAGCAGGGTCGTTTCCGTCAGAACCTGCTGGGTAAACGCGTCGACTACTCTGGTCGTTCCGTTATCACCGTAGGCCCGTACCTGCGCCTGCATCAGTGCGGTCTGCCGAAGAAAATGGCTCTGGAACTGTTCAAGCCGTTCATCTATGGCAAGCTGGAACTGCGCGGCCTTGCTACCACCATTAAAGCGGCCAAGAAAATGGTCGAGCGTGAAGAAGCGGTGGTATGGGATATCCTGGATGAAGTCATCCGTGAGCACCCGGTACTGCTGAACCGTGCACCGACCCTGCACCGTCTGGGGATCCAGGCGTTTGAGCCGGTACTGATCGAAGGTAAGGCTATTCAGCTGCACCCGCTGGTGTGTGCTGCGTACAACGCGGACTTCGACGGCGACCAGATGGCGGTACACGTTCCGCTGACGCTGGAAGCCCAGCTTGAAGCCCGTGCGCTGATGATGTCGACCAACAACATCCTGTCTCCGGCGAACGGTGAGCCGATCATCGTGCCGTCTCAGGACGTGGTACTGGGTCTGTACTACATGACCCGTGACAAGGTTAACGCTAAAGGCGAAGGCATGGTGTTGACCGGCCCGAAAGAGGCGGAGCGCATTTATCGCGCAGGCCTGGCCGAGCTGCATGCCCGCGTTAAGGTACGTATCACCGAGTATGAAAAAGATGCTCAGGGTGAATTCGTTGCCAAAACCGGCCTGGTCGACACGACCGTGGGTCGTGCGATTCTGTGGATGATCGTGCCGAAAGGTCTGCCGTTCTCCATCGTTAACCAGGCGCTGGGCAAGAAAGCTATCTCTAAGATGCTGAACACCTGTTACCGCATCCTGGGCCTGAAGCCGACCGTTATCTTCGCTGACCAGACCATGTATACCGGCTTTGCCTATGCAGCGCGTTCTGGTGCTTCCGTCGGTATTGACGATATGGTTATCCCGGCCAAGAAAGCCGAGATCATCGCGGAAGCGGAAGCAGAAGTGGCAGAAATTCAGGAGCAGTTCCAGTCCGGTCTGGTGACCGCGGGCGAACGCTACAACAAAGTTATCGATATCTGGGCAGCGGCAAACGACCGTGTATCCCGCGCGATGATGGAAAACCTGCAAACCGAAACCGTTATCAACCGTGACGGCGAAGAAGAGCAGCAGGTTTCCTTCAACAGCATCTATATGATGGCCGACTCCGGTGCGCGTGGTTCTGCGGCGCAGATTCGTCAGCTGGCAGGTATGCGTGGTCTGATGGCGAAGCCGGATGGCTCCATCATCGAAACGCCGATCACCGCGAACTTCCGTGAAGGTCTGAACGTACTCCAGTACTTCATCTCGACCCACGGTGCTCGTAAAGGTCTGGCGGATACCGCACTGAAAACCGCGAACTCCGGTTACCTGACCCGTCGTTTGGTCGATGTGGCGCAGGATCTGGTGGTGACCGAAGACGACTGTGGTACCCACGAAGGTATCCTGATGACGCCGGTTATCGAAGGCGGTGACGTTAAAGAACCGCTGCGCGACCGCGTTCTGGGGCGTGTGACGGCGGAGGACGTGCTGAAGCCGGGTACCGCAGACATTCTGGTACCGCGCAATACGCTGCTGAATGAGCAGTGGTGTGACGTACTGGAAGATAATTCCGTCGACAGCGTGAAGGTACGTTCTGTGGTTGCCTGTGACACCGACTTCGGCGTCTGTGCTCACTGCTACGGTCGTGACCTGGCGCGTGGCCACCTGATCAACAAGGGTGAAGCCATCGGCGTTATTGCCGCACAGTCCATCGGTGAGCCGGGTACTCAGCTGACCATGCGTACCTTCCATATCGGTGGTGCGGCATCGCGTGCGGCAGCAGAATCCAGCATTCAGGTTAAGAACAAAGGTAGCCTGAAGTTGGTTAACGCGAAGTCGGTTGTGAACTCCAGCGACAAACTGGTGATCACCTCCCGTAACACCGAACTGCGTCTGATTGACGAATTCGGCCGTACCAAAGAGAGCTATAAAGTGCCTTACGGTGCGGTACTGGCGAAGGGCGACGGCGAGCAGGTCAACGCGGGTGAAACCGTGGCGAACTGGGATCCGCACACCATGCCGGTTATCACTGAAGTGGCCGGTTTCATCCGCTTTACCGACATGATCGACGGCCAGACCATTACGCGTCAGACCGACGAGCTGACCGGCCTGTCTTCCATCGTGGTTCTGGATTCTGCAGAACGTACTTCCGGTGGTAAAGACCTGCGTCCGGCGCTGAAGATTGTCGATGCGAATGGTGATGACGTACTGATTCCGGGCACCGATATGCCGGCGCAGTACTTCCTGCCGGGCAAAGCAATTGTTCAGCTCGACGATGGCGTACAGATAAGCTCTGGTGACACCCTGGCGCGTATTCCGCAGGAATCCGGCGGTACCAAGGATATTACCGGTGGTCTGCCGCGCGTTGCCGACCTGTTCGAAGCACGTCGTCCGAAAGAGCCGGCAATCCTGGCTGAAGTCGGCGGTATTATCTCCTTCGGCAAAGAGACCAAAGGCAAGCGTCGTCTGGTCATCACGCCGGTAGACGGTAGCGATCCGTACGAAGAGATGATTCCGAAATGGCGTCAGCTGAACGTGTTCGAAGGCGAGCGCGTAGAGCGTGGTGATGTGATTTCCGACGGTCCGGAAGCGCCGCACGACATTCTGCGTCTGCGTGGCGTTCAGGCGGTGACTCGCTACATCGTAAACGAAGTGCAGGACGTATACCGTCTGCAGGGCGTTAAGATCAACGATAAGCACATCGAAGTTATCGTTCGTCAGATGCTGCGTAAGGCCACCATTATGAACGCGGGCAGCTCCGAGTTCCTGGAAGGCGAGCAGGTGGAATTCTCCCGCGTTAAGATCGCCAACCGCGATCTGGAAGCGGACGGCAAGATCAGCGCGACTTATATGCGCGATCTGCTGGGTATCACCAAAGCCTCTCTGGCTACCGAGTCGTTCATCTCTGCGGCATCGTTCCAGGAGACCACTCGCGTACTGACCGAAGCGGCCGTTGCGGGCAAACGCGACGAACTGCGCGGTCTGAAAGAGAACGTTATCGTGGGTCGACTGATTCCGGCGGGTACTGGTTATGCCTACCACCAGGATCGCATGCGCCGTCGCGCGGCTGGCGAAACGCCGGTCGTGCAGCAGGTCAGCGCGGAAGAAGCTTCCGCCAGCCTGGCAGAACTGCTGAATGCAGGTCTGGGCGGTTCCGACAACGAATAAGCCTTCGCGCTTATGTACCAAACCCCGCTTCGGCGGGGTTTTTTTTCGCCTTCGTCGGAGGCAATTTTTTGCAACTTCGTTTGCTTTGCGTTAAGCCATTTTCCGTATATTGTGCAGGGGATTCGCTTTCGGGCGGAGTCTTTTTACTGACGCCAATAGCTATCGCTTCTGAAGGAATCAGCAACATAATGCAGAGACGTTCTTTTTACCGCGTTAATGTTCCACACGGCTCCGCGGGCTTTTGCGCGCTGTTCGTTCAGAATGGCAAAAGAATTAATCTTGCCATACAGAATATCTCTGTTGGTGGCGTCTGCCTGTATGGCAGTGATTCGCTGATTGCTGCACTACATGCCCGGCAGACGATTCGCCATGTCACGTTCTCTCTGGGGGATTATCTGACGTTCGAAACGGATATCTTTATTATTGATAAAACCGTCGGCCAGAGTGGAATGATTTACCTGCATATCCGCTTCGAAGCCCTACCACCCCAGCAGGAAGTGGCGCTCCAGCGCAGCATATACCAGATGGAGCTGGGCGCCCGCTACCCGGGAGCCGCGGCAATGCCCAAAGTGATTGTGCTGAAGCGTTAATCACTACAGTATTATAGGGCCAGGGGGTTATTAATATATCATTGGTAACTTTTGGTTTTTTTATTCAAGCTTATTCCTGGTTTTTATCTGGACTCTATCCTTTTTGCTTTAATAAAGCTTTTTCCTGGTATTCTGTATACGGATGAAATGTATTTCAGTTTGTCTGTCAGGCGTTTTATCAGGACGTCATGAATAGCCAGAGCTAAATGAATGATATCCTCTTCTTGTCAGTAGCCAGACATTACATTAGTATTCAGTGCGATAGACACCACAGAGACCATCCTTAAGCTCCTTTTGTGCGCTTTAGTTATTGTTTTTATTGTTTATTTTTATGCTTTCCTCGGTGGGTGTTTATATTTTACAAGATAATTCTGATTGGGCAGGTAGGCTGTTAATACTCATGACAAAGACCTTTGGGTTATCAAAGAAGATACATTACAGTCTTCTTTCTGCTTTTATGGCGATCATCGTCACCGCTTTTTTTGTGATTGACAGCCAGAAAAATACCATTCATAAATCATATATTAATATCAGTCGTAATTTTGTTAGTAATGTTGCGACGTTGTATGTTAATAATGTGATTGATGTGGTGGAAGAAAAAATTATTTCTGCCAGCAGCAAGTTTGGTGTGGATGACGTATTTAGTCATGCTTTTTACCAGGACAGCCACAGCGTACTGGCGCATATGATGTTTATTATGTCGAAATCTCCGGAGATCAATGCTGTGATCCTGGCAGATACCGCGGGCCATTATATCCGGGTACCGGAAAAGGGAAGTATCGAAAAGAAAAAACCCCAGGAGATCCAGCAGCGTCCCTGGTTTATTGATGAAGCTAATTCCTAGCATCGGGTTAAATTTACGGAACCTTATCAGGATCTGATTACTCGGGTGAATACAGTAACACTCTCCACACCAGTGATTAACAGCCATGGTTTTTTTAATGGTGTACTGGCATTTGATATCAATCTGGCTCAGCTTAATAAAAACATTGAACGCCTGCTTCCTCCGGTGGATGGCAATGTGGTGTTGTTGTCTGACTCCGGTAAAGTGATTGCCGACGATATTGTTGAGGAAACACCGGGGCGCCATGATTTTCAGTCCGTCCTCGGAGAATTGAAAAAGAGTGGTGGGCTTTATTATGACGTGCGTCAGGACCGTTGGTTTTTCTCCTGGCGTTTCGAGCGGACTAAGTGGTTGCTGGTTTATTCGGTGGACAATCGAACTCTCAATGAGTTGGTCTGGAACGAATCCCAGAAGGTCATTTACGGCTTCGTTATTTCATTACTGATTCTTCTTTTCTTTGGGTTTTACTTAAAGAGTCATTGGGATAAAACGCTCATCAAAATCATCGGTCATATCAAGACCGGCACGCCGGACGCCTGGGGGAATCTGGAATCGCTGCTTTCGCAGGAAATCACCAATACCCGGGAGCGTGAAGCGGCATTAACCGCTGAATCTGTGCATGATGCGTTGACCGGGAGCCTCAATCGACGGGCATTCGATAACGATCTTCAGCGACATATTAGCGAAAATAAGATGTTCTCACTGGCGCTGCTGGATCTCGATAATTTCAAAACTATTAACGACAGTTTTGGGCATCCGGTAGGGGATGTGGTGCTGCGCGGTATTGTTGCTGAATGCCGGGGGGTTCTGGCGCCGCTGGACTGCGCCATTTATCGCTATGGCGGCGAAGAGTTCGCGATTATTTTTAGCGGAGTTTCGGAGCGGCATGCCCGGCACCTGCTGGAGAAGTGCCGCATTGGTATCAGAAGCCGGGAATGGCGCGAGGGTATTGGCCGTGTAACTTTCAGCGCCGGCCTGAGCCGCTGGAATGGTGAAGAGGCCGAAGAGCTAATCGCCCGGGTCGATGCGCGTCTGTACCACGCTAAGCGAAATGGTAAGGATCAGGTTATCGTTGCCGAGCCGCGATAGTTACAGCGTATTGTCATTCAAGAAGCGAGAGAATCTTTTGGCAACCCGGCGCAGCAGTTCGGCATCATTGCTGTGATGTAACCGACTCGTTTTGTCATCACCGAGCCAGACCGCATCACAATGTGGGTAATAGCGGGTGCGCAGATCCGGCGGGATTGCGCTGAACAATGCGCGGGTTGGCACCTGAAACCCCGCAGCAATGTGCAGGGCGGATGAGTCGGCGCTATAGAGATAGTCAGCGCCGGCAATGGCGGCAATAAATTTTCGGGTGTCGTCACATTCCCTGGCGATGCAGCGATACGCCGGGTGCGCGATACTGGCGAAGCCCCAGACTGGCAACTGAAAGCGCTGGTGGAGTCGTTCGACGAGTTCGGGATAATAACGGCGTGGGATTGCGCGTAGCGGCGTGCTGGCTCCGGGGCTGAACAGCACATAGCGTTGCCCGTTATCCGGGAAGCGCGGGAGCGGTAGCGCGCGCAGCCAGTGGTTTTGTTTGTCTGCCTCGCGGATTTCATCGGCTGCGAGCCCCATATGGTGATAGAAGAAGTCATGCATTTCCTGGGTGGCGAAATCCCGGCGAAACAGCTGGTTCCCCATATCGACGATAATACCTTCGGTGGGCAGTTGGGCTGGCAGCCGGGCCAGTTCACTGATAATCCCCGCCTCATGCGCCATGCGATACAGGGCTTCGACGCTATCGCGGGTTCGGGCAGGGCGCAGCACCCGTATTGCCAGCTTCGGGTAATGTCTTTTCAGATAGCTCAGGACTTCAATGCCGATCACTGAATCCCCCAGCGCCACCCCCATCCCGTTGATGACGGTAAGCCGGGAATGCTTACCGGGCGCCAGATTAAAGGGGCGCAGCGCGGCGTTATATATCTCCGGACGATCCAGACGACTCAGGCTGTCGTAGCGTTCACCCTGTTCGATATCGTAACTGGCGACCAGGGTCTGGTTGCCGCTGAGCAGGCTGCCGGGCGTGGTCAGGAGATTATCGGTCATAACGTATTACGGCTGGTTAATGGTCGTTCCATCATAGCCCGGTCGTGTGACGGGGTAAAAAAATAGCGGCGCGGGCGCCGCTATCGGGGCTGATTAAAGCGGCATCCTTCCCAGCCAGCTATCCCAGTCTTTCCAGACCGGCTGGAGCCCGGCGCGGGACAGCGCCTGCATCACTTGCTCAGGGCGACGTCCGTCGTGCGGGGCGAACTGTTCCAGCTCCGGATGGTCGTCTGCATAGCCGCCCGGCTGGGTTTTCGAAAAGGCGCTGACATTATTGATGGCGATGGGCACCACCTGGTCGCGGAACTCGGGTGATTCCCGGGTAGAAAGGGAAAGCTCGACTTCCGGCGCCAGCAGGCGGAAAGCGCAGATCGCCTGCACCAGTTGACGCTCGTCCATAATCGAGGCTGGTTCAATGCCTCCGGCGCAGGGGCGCAGGCGAGGAAAAGAAACCGAATAGCGGCTCTGCCAGTACTGACGCTGTAGCCACGTCAGATGTTCCGCCACCATAAAGCAGTCGATGCGCCAGCTGTCGGAAAGCCCAATAAGTGCGCCAAGACCGATTTTGTCGATCCCGGCGCGCCCCAGCCGATCCGGCGTCTCCAGCCGCCAGAAAAAGTCCTGCTTGTTGCCACGCAGGTGATGGCGGGCATAGGTGGCCTCGTGGTAGGTTTCCTGATACACCATCACGCCGTCCAGCCCCAGTCCTTTCAACTCGGCATACTCATCCTGCGACAGCGGCTGTACCTCCATCTGCAATGAGCTGAACTGGCGGCGAATGGCGGGCAGGTGACGGCGGAAATAGTCCATACCCACCTTGCTCTGATGTTCGCCGGTAACCAGCAGCAGGTGGCTGAAACCCAACTGGCGGATCGCGGCGCATTCGCGGGCGATCTCCTGTTCGTCCAGGGTTTTGCGCTTAATGCGATTACTCATGGAAAAGCCACAGTAGGTGCAGTCATTGGCGCACAGATTGGAAAGATAGAGCGGAACGTAGAAGCCCACGGTGTTGCCGAAGCGCTGGCGCGTCAGGCGCTGGGCCTTTTGCGCCATTGGTTCCAGATAACTGGCGGCGGCTGGCGACAGCAGGGCCATCATTTCGCGCATGCCGGGGCGGGGGGCATTCAGGGCTCGTTCGACATCGGCGGCGGTCTGGCTGTTGATCTCCAGACGAAGAGAGTCCCAGTCCAGCTCGCGCCAGCGATCGGTAAAGGTCTTCATGCGTCGACCTCCAGAAACCGGGTCAGCGGGCTGGTGGCCACCGCCCGGGACTGACGAGCGCCCTGACCGGCCCGGGCCGCCATCGCGCCAGCCTCCACCGCCAGTCGGAAAGCCTGGGCCATATGCACCGGAGAGTCCGCCACGGCGATAGCGGTATTCACCAGTACGGCGTCGGCGCCCATTTCCAGCGCTTCGCTGGCGTGGCTTGGGGCGCCGATACCAGCATCCACCACCACGGGTACGGCGGCCTGATCGATGATGATTTCCAGCAGGGGACGAGTCTGTAGCCCCTGGTTAGAGCCAATGGGGGCCCCCAGCGGCATCACTGCGGCACAGCCGGCTTCCTCCAGACGTTTACACAGCACCGGATCGGCGCCGCAGTAAGGTAGAACGACGAAGCCTTCTTTCACCAGGCGTTCGGCGGCGCGCAGCGTCTCTACCGGATCCGGTAGCAGCCAGCGGGCGTCGGGATGAATTTCTAACTTAACCCAGTGGGTTCCCAGCGCTTCCCGGGCCAGGCGTGCGGCGAATATCGCTTCATCGGCGGTTTTGGCTCCGGAGGTATTTGGCAGTAGCGAAACCCCCAGCGCCTGCAGCGGTGCCAGAATGTCATCCTGACGGTTATTCAGATCCACCCGCTTCATGGCCATAGTAACCAACTGACTGCCTGACGCCTTAAGCGCGTCGCTCATCAACTGCGGCGAAGCGAATTTGCCCGTTCCGGTGAACAGGCGCGAGGTAAAGGTTTTATCGGCAATTTGTAGCATATTAACCTCCGGCAATAGCCTGGAACAGCAGGAGACTATCACCTTCCTGCAGGCGGTGCTGCTGCCACTGTTCACGTGGAATAATGGTCTGATTAACGGCCAGTGCGGCGCCAGGCTGGTGCAGATTCATACTTTCCAGCAGCGTTGCCACAGTGATGGCGTCATCGCAGGCGACCGGCTCGTCATTAAACAGAATGCGCATCAGTACCTCCGCAAACCGGGCAGCTCTGGCTCTGCTGACGTGCCAGGGTACGCCACTGTAGCGAGCGGGCATCGAACAGATGCAGGCAATCGTCGCGTACCGGCAGGCCGCACAGCAGCTTGATCGCTTCCAGCGCCTGGAGCCCGCCCATAATGCCGACCACCGGCCCCAGTACGCCGGCGGTGCGGCAGTTGCGCTGCGGTTCGCTATCATCGGGCCACAGGCAGCGGTAGCAGCCGTGTCGCCAGGGGGGCGTCAGCACCATCATCTGACCGCCGAAGGCCACGGCGCTGGCGCTGATAAGCGGCTTACCAAGCGCGATGCAGGCGGCGTTAATCGCCTGGCGGCTGGCCATGTTGTCGGTACAGTCCAGTACCAGATCGACGTCGCCAACGGCTTGATGCAGGGCAGCCCCTTCGAGCCGCTTATCCAGCGTTACCAGGCGAATAGTCGGGTTGAGGCCGCGCAGGCGTTGCCGCGCGGCCTGAGCTTTGGGCCGTTCGATATCCTCGCTGCTAAACAGAATCTGGCGTTGCAGATTGCTGATGTGCACACAGTCGTCATCGGCCAGCCACAGCGAACCGACTCCGGCGCCAGCCAGCCAAAGCGCTGCCGGTGAACCGAGACCGCCGAGCCCGATGATCAATACCCGGGCGTTCAGTAACTTCTGCTGGCCTTCCGGGCCGATATCCTCCAGCAGCAGCTGACGGCTGTAGCGCATAAAATCCGCATCATTCATCGCCTGCTCCTGCCAGCTCAAGCAACTGTGCCGTCGCGACTCGCCAGTCAGGCGCCTGGGTAATGGCGCTGACTACGGCGATACTGCCGACGCCCGTTGCCAGCACCGCCGGAGCCCGGGCAATACTGATGCCACCGATGGCGACCGTGGGGGTGTTTCCCAGCCGAGAAATATGCGCGGCCAACTGCTCCAGCCCCTGAGGGGCCGACGGCATTTGCTTGGTCTGGGTGGGGAAGACATGGCCCAGTGCAATGTACGAAGGGCGTACCGCCAGTGCGATGTCGATTTCCATATCGTCGTGAGTGGAGACGCCCAGCCGTAGCCCGGCATTGCGAATCGCATCGAGATCGGTCTGCGCCAGATCCTCCTGGCCAAGATGGACGCCGTATGCGTCATGCTTTATCGCCAGTCGCCAGTAATCGTTGATAAACAGCCGGGCGTTGTGGCGCTGTCCCAGGGCGATGGCGGCGATAATATCCGCTTCCACCTCGTCATCCTGCTTATCTTTAATCCGCAACTGGAGGGTACGAACCCCTGCTTCCAGCAGGCGTTCGATCCAGGCTACGCTATCCACCACCGGGTAGAGGCCAAGGCGGAAGGGGACAGCGGGAAAATCGGGTTGGTACATTAGGCTTCCTCCTGACGAAGATAATGTCCATCATTCTTCGAATTGCCTCTTTGTTGGCTGCCTTCGCTCGCTCCGGTCACATAGTTTTCTATGCTCCCGGGGACTTGCTCAGTGGCCGCCTCGATGCAATCCGAATTATTTCGGACATAGATCTCGCCGCCTTTGGCGCGAAACGCATTCGACATATCTTTCATCCCGGAGGCGATCTCCTGCTGCGCCGCATAGTCGCGAACTTCCTGGGTTATCTTCATCGAACAGAATTTCGGGCCGCACATGGAGCAGAAATGCGCTACTTTTCCGGATTCCTGAGGCAGGGTTTCATCGTGATAGGCGCGGGCGGTAAAGGGATCGAGCGCCAGGTTGAACTGATCCTCCCAGCGGAACTCGAAGCGCGCCTTGGACATGGCGTTGTCGCGGATCTGGGCGCCGGGATGGCCTTTGGCCAGATCGGCGGCGTGCGCGGCTATCTTATAGGTAATTAGTCCCTGGCGGACGTCCTCTTTATTCGGCAGACCAAGGTGCTCTTTCGGGGTGACGTAGCAGAGCATGGCGCAGCCGAACCAGCCTATCATCGCGGCACCAATGCCAGAGGTAAAATGGTCATAGCCGGGCGCGATATCGGTGGTGAGCGGCCCCAGCGTATAGAATGGCGCTTCGTGGCAGTGTTCCAGCTCTTCGGTCATATTACGACGGATCATCTGCATTGGCACGTGGCCGGGGCCTTCGATCATTACCTGAACATCATACTCCCAGGCGATTTTTGTCAGCTCGCCCAGGGTATGTAGTTCGGCGAACTGGGCCTCGTCATTGGCGTCCTGGATCGATCCGGGGCGCAGACCGTCGCCCAGCGACAGGGAAACGTCATAGGCGCTACAGATCTCGCAGATTTCGCGGAAGTGCTGGTAGAGGAAGTTTTCCTGATGATGCGACAGGCACCATTTGGCCATGATGGAGCCGCCGCGTGACACAATGCCGGTCAGGCGTTTGGCTGTCATCGGTACATAGCGTAACAGGACGCCCGCATGAATCGTAAAGTAATCGACGCCCTGTTCCGCCTGTTCCAGCAGCGTATCGCGGAACATTTCCCAGGTCAGATCCTCGGCAATGCCGTTCACCTTCTCCAGCGCCTGATAGATGGGCACCGTACCAATCGGAACCGGGCTATTTCGCAGTATCCATTCACGGGTTTCGTGAATATAACGCCCGGTAGAGAGATCCATTACGGTATCAGCCCCCCAGCGGGTGGCCCAGACCAGTTTTTCGACCTCCTCTTCAATGGAAGAGGTCACCGCGGAGTTACCAATGTTGGCATTGATTTTTACCAGGAAGTTACGGCCGATAATCATCGGTTCGGACTCAGGATGATTAATATTGGCGGGAATAATCGCGCGTCCGGCGGCCACTTCATCACGCACGAATTCTGGCGTGATATTCTGCGGTAGATGAGCGCCGAAGCTTTCGCCGGGATGCTGCTGGCGCAGTACCTCGCCGCGAATGCGCTCGCGACCCATGTTTTCGCGCAGGGCGATAAATTCCATCTCTGGCGTGACGATGCCCCGGCGGGCGTAATGCAACTGCGTGACTCGTTTGCCCGTAAGAGCGCGGCGCGGAGGCAGCAGACCGGTAAAACGCAGTTCGTCCAGACCGTCGTCCGCCAGTCGTGCTTTGGTATAGCTGGAGCTGCGATCGTCAAGCAGAGCAGTATCATTACGCGCGTCAATCCACGGCTGACGTAGCTTCGCCAGTCCTTCGCGAACATTAATGGCGATATCCGGATCGCCATAAGGGCCGGAGGTATCGTAGACCGGCACCGGCTCGTTCTCTTCGTACTGCGGATTCACTTTATCGCCGCCGATGGGGGTCGGGCTCATCTGAATTTCGCGCATCGGAACCTGGATATCCTGACGGGAGCCGGTCAGATAGATGCGGCGGGAATTGGGGAAGTTGGTGCCTTCCAGGGTATCGATAAACTGCTGGGCGGCGGCGCGCTGTTCGCGGCGATTAGGTTTTGCTGGTAAAGACATAGCTCGTTCCGGTTTAGATGACTGGAAGTGGCTTGTCAGAACAACGGAATGAGTAACAGGCATGGGCGCAGGTGCGCACGGACGAAATTACTCTTGTTCCCTTCGCAGGTTTTAACCTGATCAGGTTCCGCGGATCCCGAATTAACGGTCTCAGCCCGTGCGTGGCACTGGGCACTCCGACAAGATAAAAGGCCTGCTCCCTTCAATCGGGCAGGCCATATGTAAACTACGCGTTAATGAAAGGGAACTCAAGCCGGTCGTGCAAAATGTCCGCAATCATTAGCGCTGTCCAGACTATCACCCAGCGCTAAAACGATCAGGCGATCTTCCAGCGTAAAGCGGGAGTCCATGGATTCGCCAAGCTTCGAAAGCACCTGGTGGAATTCCAGACAGTTGTCGTGATCGATGGCGATCTCCAGATGTGAATCGTAATAATCCATGATCTGTTGGGTATTTGCTTCCAGTTGAGTCCAGACCTGCCCGGCGCAGGAACGGGACTCTCCCTCTTCCATTTCGCGGATAATACGTTCATAAATATTGAAGTGGCCGCAGGAGAGATAATCCACCAGACGCTGGCAGTAATCATCCAGCGCCATTTCATCCAGCGCAGAGAGCGATCCTTTGCCGGGTTTAAGCCCGACCAGGTTGTAATACGCCACTAACAGCTGCTTGCGATCCTGCAGTAAACGATCGATCAACTCATTACAACCACCAACGCGCTCTGTCAGTCTTTCCAGTTGGTTTAGCATGATTGACTCCGTGAGTTATATGATTAAAACGCTAAGTGACCTGGAATGTAAAAACAATGTTAAAAGAGTGCCAGTGAAGCTGAGGTCGTGCAAGAGATTATGGAACATATAGTAGAAAAATTAGACTATGGTTGGTGGTTCGTCAGCCATCAACAGAAATTATGGCTGCCGCAGGGCGAGCTCCCTCATGGTCACGCTCAGCAATTTGGGCTAACGGGCAGTAGTGCGGTACAGGTTGGCAGCTGGCAGGGGGAACCCGCCTGGCTGGTGTCCCAGGATCGACCGCGCGATATGGGATCGGTGCGTCAGTTGATCGATGAGGATCCTGAGCTATTCCAGCTGGCCGGGCGTGCCGTTCAACTGGCTGAATTTCACCGTTCCCACCGTTTTTGCGGTTATTGTGGGCATCGGATGCATCCCAGTAAAACAGAGTGGGCGATGCTGTGCGGTAGCTGTCGACAGCGTTACTACCCGCAGATCGCTCCCTGCATTATTGTTGCGATCCGCGATCGCGATAAGATTCTGCTGGCCCAGCATAATCGTCATCGGAATGGTCTTTATACCGTGCTGGCGGGATTCGTTGAGGTGGGGGAAACCCTGGAACAGGCGGTTGCGCGTGAAGTTATGGAAGAGAGCGGCGTGAAAATTAAGAATCTGCGTTATATCTCCTCCCAGCCCTGGCCGTTTCCCCAGTCGCTGATGACCGCCTTTATGGCGGATTACGACAGCGGCGAATTGATCGTCGATCGCAGCGAGCTGCTGGATGCCGGCTGGTATCGCTACGATCGGCTACCGTTGCTGCCGCCGCCGGGAACGGTGGCGCGACGCCTGATCGAAGATACTGTGGCCCTGTGCCGTGCCGAAGATGGGACAGGCTGAGCCGTATTGTGATGAATCGGCCAGAATGATATATACACGCTGATTTTTTAGGATTCCTTACTAAAGTATTTCTCCTTTCGGTCGATCCTGACTGGAAGGAGGACTATCTCGTGTATTCAGAATGGGTTATTGAAATAAACGCTCAGGGGACAGGGGCGAGTTGTCAGGGGAAAGGGATATGCCCGAAAAAATAACGCAATGCTGTTTATATGGCATTTGGCTGGCCTGGCTAAGTGCCATTATCGGTTATGCCATGGCGCATAATGAGCTGTTGATTATTTCCGTTTCGCTACTGGCAGGACTGTGTTTGATGCTGCTGGCTTACAAATTCTTTTCAGGAAGGAGAACGTTCAGGATGTTTAATTTTAATAAGAGCGGTGAGAAGACGGATTCTCAGAATACGGTAACGAACGTGGCGGCGGGCGAAAGTCTTCCCAAAATGGAGCTGTCGCCGTCGGAAGGGCGAGTGGTCAGAGAAACAGCGATCACTCCAGGAACGGTGTTGAGCGGCTCGATATCCAGCGAGTCGGATATCGTGATCGATGGCACTGTTGAAGGAGATATCAGCAGCCAGAAGAGCGTGCGGATAGATAACCATGGGAATATCACCGGTAATGTTGTGGGCCATAAGATCATGGTTAACGGCTATCTGAAGGGGACCTGCCGGGGGCACAGCGTGGTGATTATGGCTCGCGGGCGTGTGGAAGGGGAAATTTTCGCGCATGAATTCTCGATTGAACGCGGTGGTATTTTTAGCGGTAGTTCACACCACGTTGAAGCGATGACCGACAATAATGTGGCGGCTCAGGGCACACTTCCGGCGCCGGAACCGACCGGTGAGGATAATGTGATTACACCTGAGTTTCTCGGCAAAGAGACGCCGGAAGAGAAAAAAATCCGTCAAAATTAAGTGAATGCCAGAAAAACGGCCCGCCCCCATGTGCGGGCCGTTTTTCATTCCATGCCCTGACGAGGAGATCCGTACATCCGCCTGGGTGGCAATGCATGTTAATCTATGGCGACCATTTGTAAGGAAAACGCTGATGACCGAACTGAAAAACGATCGATATCTGCGCGCGTTGCTGCGCCAGCCGGTGGACGTGACGCCGGTATGGATGATGAGGCAGGCAGGGCGCTATCTTCCGGAATATAAAGCCACTCGCGCCCAGGCCGGGGACTTTATGTCGCTGTGCAAAAATCCGGAGCTGGCCTGTGAAGTCACGCTACAGCCGCTGCGTCGCTTTGAGCTGGATGCGGCGATTCTGTTTTCCGACATTCTGACCGTTCCGGACGCTATGGGACTCGGTCTTTATTTTGAAGCAGGCGAAGGGCCGCGCTTTGCGCGCCCGGTACGCAGCCGTGCTGATGTCGACAAGCTGCCGGTACCGGATCCGGAACAGGAGCTTGGCTACGTAATGGATGCCGTGCGTACTATTCGTCACGGTCTGCAGGGCTGCGTCCCGCTCATCGGCTTTTCCGGCAGTCCCTGGACCCTGGCGACCTATATGGTGGAAGGCGGCAGCAGCAAGGCATTTACCGTGATTAAAAAGATGATGTATGCCGACCCCGAGGCGCTGCATTGTCTGCTGGATAAACTGGCTCAGAGCGTCACGCTGTATCTGAACGCTCAGATCCGCGCGGGGGCGCAGGCGGTGATGATCTTCGACACCTGGGGTGGCGCGTTGACCGGGCGTGACTATCAACTGTTCTCCCTGAATTACATGCACAGGATCATTGATGGCCTGCAGCGCGAAAGCGAAGGCCGCCGCGTACCGGTGACGTTGTTTACCAAAGGGGGCGGCCAGTGGCTGGAGGCTATGGCGCAGACTGGCTGTGATGCGCTGGGTCTGGACTGGTCTACCGATATCGCCGACGCCCGACGCCGGGTAGGGGATAAGGTCGCGCTGCAGGGAAATATGGACCCTTCAATTCTCTATGGCTCCCCGGAGCGTATCGAGCAGGAGGTGGCATCCATCCTCGCCGGGTTCGGCGAAGGCGAAGGACACGTCTTTAATCTGGGGCACGGTATTCATCAGGATGTCCCGCCTGAGCACGCCGGCGCTTTTGTCGAGGCGGTACACCGCCTTTCCGGGCAGTATCATCGGTAAGGAGCCGCTCATGGATCTCGCCTCGCTTCGTGCTAAACAGCTGGAACTGGCTTCATCGGTTTCCCGTTTCGATCGTCTGGATGTCGAGCCTCCCCGCCTGATCGGTGGCGCGGATGTTGGGTTCGAGCAGGGAGGCGAAGTGACGCGAGCGGCTATAGTGCTGCTGAAATTCCCCTCTCTGGCGCTGGTGGAGCATCGCGTGGCGCGAATTGCGACTACGATGCCTTACATTCCCGGTTTTCTGTCGTTTCGCGAGGTTCCGGCGCTACTGGCGGCCTGGGAACAGCTTTCGCAGCAGCCCGATCTGCTGTTCGTGGATGGACATGGCATTTCGCACCCGCGCCGCGTGGGGGTCGCCAGCCATTTTGGTTTGCTGGTGGATATTCCGACTATCGGTGTAGCGAAGAAAAGGCTGTACGGTAAATATGAAGGCCTGTCGGATGAGCCTGGCGCCAGCGCGCCGCTGATGGACAAAGACGAACAGTTGGGCTGGGTATGGCGCAGTAAGAAACGCTGCAACCCGCTGTTTATTTCTACCGGCCACCGGGTTAGTGCCGACAGCGCGCTGACGTGGGTTCAGCGCTGCATGATGGGCTACCGATTGCCGGAGCCGACGCGTTGGGCCGATGCGGTGGCTTCCGGACGCCCGGCATTCATTCGCTGGCAGGAAAATAACCGTTGATTCGGGTAAACTGCCCAGGTTGACGATTAATGAGAACCCGAGATGCTACAGAACCCCATTCATCTGCGGCTGGAGAAGCTGGAAAGCTGGCAGCACGTCACCTTTATGGCGTCGCTTTGCGAGCGGATGTACCCCAATTACGTTATGTTTTGCCAGCAGACCGGTTTTGGCGAACCGCAGCTTTACCGCCGGATCCTTGATCTGGTCTGGGAAACGCTGACCGTCAAAGATGCCAAAGTGAATTTTGACAGCCAGCTTGAAAAGCTGGAAGCCGCGATTCCGGGGGCCGACGATTACGATATTTATGGCGTTTATCCGGCCATCGATGCCTGCGTTGCGCTGAGCGAACTCTTGCATTCGCGGCTGAGTGGTGAAACGCTTGAGCATGCCATTGAGGTCAGCAAGACTTCTATTACCACGGTGGCGATGCTGGAAATGACCCAGGCTGGTCGCGAAATGAGCGATGAAGAGCTTAAGGAAAATCCGGCAGTGGAAGAAGAATGGGATATTCAGTGGGAAATATTCCGACTTTTGGCGGCCTGCGAAGAGCGCGACATTGAGCTGATAAAAGGGCTGAGAGCCGACCTCCGGGAGGCCGGTAGCAGCAATATCGGTATAAATTTGCAGCAGTGAGACAACAAAACGTGATTTACTGCCTGTTTTGTCGTGCCTGAAGGCTTCCAATTAGCCCCCCGTCTGGTCTACATTTGTGGGGCGAAAAAAAGTGGCTATCGGTGCGTGTATGCAGGAGAGTGCTGTTATGGCATTTCCGTCGCACTCGATGCTTAGCAAGCGATAAACACATTGTAAGGATAACTTATGAACAAGACTCAACTGATTGATGTAATTGCGGACAAAGCTGACCTGTCTAAAGCGCAAGCAAAAGCTGCTCTGGAATCTACTCTGGCTGCAATTACCGAGTCTCTGAAAGAAGGCGATGCTGTACAACTGGTTGGTTTCGGGACCTTCAAAGTGAACCACCGCGCTGAGCGTACTGGCCGCAACCCGCAGACCGGTAAAGAGATCAAGATCGCTGCTGCGAACGTACCGGCGTTCGTATCTGGTAAAGCACTGAAAGACGCAGTCAAATAAGACGACGCGTCACGTGGCAGTGAACAGTTTTAACAGGGGGGCGTTTACGCCCCTTTTGTTTGTCAGACAGCCGTTCATGGCGCTGTCGGCGCTGTTGCTGCTTACCGCCTGTAGCGCTTCCGCCCCCCCGCCTTTTACCGCCAGTGGCTATGTCGACAACGACGGCGTGGTACGCATCTGGCGTAAAGATGACGCCAACGGCGATATTCATCTGTTCACAGCCTTTAGTCCATGGTCGCACGGTAAGACTGCAACCAGCGAATATCGCTGGCATGGGGATAAACTGACTTCGATTGAACGCAGCTTCTTTGGCGAATCGCCGGAGCGGGTGAAAATCCGTTTTGATGCCCGCGGTGGGCTGAGCTTTATGCAGCATGAGGTTGAAGGCCATAAGCAACAGCTTTCTGAAGAGAAGATCGCGCTGTATCGCTATTATGCCCGCCAGGTTCGTGATACCAGCGATGCCTTGCGCAGCGGACGCGTGATGTTGCTGCAGGGGCGCTGGCAGTCTGATGGTAGCGTCATCAACTGTGAAGGACGGCGGTTAACACCGACGTTTTCTGACGCCGAGCGTGAACATATCTGGCAGCGGCAGCGTCGTTCGTCGCTGGCGGTCAGTCTTGCCTGGCTGGAAGCGCCGGAGGGAACCCAGTTGCTGTTGGTTGCGAATGAGGATTACTGCCGCTGGCAGCCGAATCCAAAGACCTTTTAAAAAACCGCCGGATGGCGGTTTTTTTATGGCCGGAGATTAACGGCGGACGATGGCGCGCCAACCGATATCGCTGCGGTTGAAGCAATCGTCCCAGCGGATCTCCTGGAGCTGCGCATAGGCGCGCTGCTGCGCCTGGGCCACATCGTCGCCCAAGGCGGTGACGCACAGAACGCGACCACCGCTGGTAGTGACTTCACCGGCGGCATTCAGTGTTGTACCGGCATGGAACACTTTCGCGTCCTCCTGCTCCTGCTCCGGTAGCCCGCTGATAACATCACCGGTACGGTAGCTGCCAGGGTAACCGCCGGCGGCCATCACAACGCCTAGTGCGGCGCGGTCATCCCACTCAGAACGCTGGGTATCCAGCTTGCCTTCGCAGGCGGCCTGGCACAGCGCTACCAGATCGGAGCGCATACGCAGCATAATGGGCTGGGTTTCCGGATCGCCGAAGCGGCAGTTAAACTCGATAACCTTCGGATTGCCCTGCTTATCGATCATCAGTCCGGCGTACAGAAAACCAGTATAGGTATTTCCCTCGGCCGCCATACCACGAACCGTTGGCCAGATGATGCGTTCCATGGTGCGTTGATAGACATCATCGGTCACCACTGGTGCGGGGGAGTAAGCCCCCATACCGCCAGTGTTCGGGCCGCTGTCGCCGTCGCCGACTCGTTTGTGATCCTGGCTGGTTGCCATGGGCAGAACGTGTTCGCCGTCGACCATAACGATAAAGCTGGCTTCTTCGCCGTCCAGGAACTCTTCCACCACTACGCGGTGTCCGGCGTCGCCAAAGGCGTTGCCCGCCAGCATATCCTGAATCGCAGCTTCCGCTTCTTCCAGAGTCATTGCCACGATAACGCCTTTACCCGCCGCCAGACCGTCGGCCTTGATGACGATCGGCGCGCCTTTTTCGCGTACATATGCCAGCGCTGGCTCGACTTCGGTAAAGTTCTGGTATTCGGCGGTTGGAATAGCATGACGCGCCAGGAAGTCCTTGGTGAAGGCTTTGGAGCCTTCGAGCTGGGCGGCCTCTTTGGTGGGGCCGAAAATTGCCAGACCGGCGGCGCGAAATGCGTTAACCACGCCTGCAACCAGTGGGGCCTCGGGGCCGACGATGGTCAGATCAATACCTTCCTTCTGGGCGAAAGCCAGCAGACCCGGGATATCGGTCACGCCAATATTCACGTTCTCCAGCGCGGGCTCCAGCGCTGTGCCCGCGTTGCCGGGCGCCACAAAGACGGTATCAACCTGCGCAGACTGAGCCGCTTTCCAGGCAAGCGCGTGTTCGCGCCCGCCGTTTCCTATGACTAATACTTTCATCGCTACGCTCCCTGTCAGTGGCGGAAGTGACGCATGCCGGTGAAAATCATGGCAATGCCGTGCTCGTCGGCGGCGGCAATGACCTCTTCATCGCGAATGGAGCCGCCTGGCTGGATAACGCAGGTGACGCCTACCGCGGCAGCCGCGTCGATACCGTCGCGGAACGGGAAGAAGGCGTCAGAAGCCATGGCAGAGCCTTTCACTTCCAGACCTTCATCGGCGGCTTTAATGCCTGCGATCTTCGCGGAATAAACTCGGCTCATCTGCCCGGCGCCGATGCCAATAGTCATGTTCTCTTTGGCGTAGACGATGGCATTGGACTTCACAAACTTGGCGACTTTCCAGCAGAACAGCGCATCGCGTAGCTCCTGTTCGCTGGGCTGGCGTTTAGTGACCACGCGCAGTTCGTCGTGACTCACCATGCCGAGATCGCGATCCTGTACCAGCAGTCCGCCGTTTACGCGTTTAAAGTCCAGCCCTGGAACCCGGGTCTGCCACTGACCGCAGGTCAGCACCCGAACGTTCTGTTTAGCGGCGGTTACCTTCAGTGCTGCTTCGCTAACGGAAGGCGCGATAATCACCTCAACGAACTGGCGCGATACGATGGCCTGTGCCGTTTCGCCATCCAGCTCGCGGTTAAACGCGATAATGCCGCCGAAAGCGGATGTGGGGTCGGTCTGGTATGCACGCTCATAGGCATCCAGGATGGAACTGCTGACAGCCACGCCGCACGGGTTGGCGTGCTTAACGATCACGCAGGCTGGTTCGGCAAACTCTTTCACGCACTCCAGCGCAGCATCGGTATCGGCGATATTGTTATAGGAGAGTGCCTTGCCCTGAAGCTGGGTCGCGGTAGCGACAGATGCTTCCTGAACGCTTTCTTCTATATAGAAGGCCGCCTGCTGGTGGCTGTTTTCGCCGTAGCGCATATCCTGCTTTTTTATAAAGTTCAGGTTTAGAGTACGTGGGAAGCGACCGGCAGGCTGTTCGGTATCGCCGTGGTAGGCCGGGACAAGGCTACCAAAGTAGTTAGCTATCATGCTGTCATAGGCGGCGGTGTGCTCAAAGGCTTTGATCGCAAGATCAAAACGGGTTGCCAGGGTCAGGGAGCCGTCGCCGGCGTCCATCTCTTTAATGATGGCGTCGTAGTCGCTGCTCTTTACTACGATGGCGACGTCTTTATGATTTTTGGCCGCCGAGCGCACCATAGTCGGGCCGCCGATATCGATATTCTCTACGGCGTCTTCCAGCGAACAACCTTCACGAGCTACGGTTTGGGCGAAGGGGTAGAGGTTGACTACAACCATATCAATGGGAGAGATAGCGTGTTGCGTCATCACATCATCGTCCTGGCCGCGACGGCCCAGGATGCCGCCGTGCACTTTCGGATGCAGGGTTTTTACGCGTCCGTCCATCATCTCCGGAAAACCGGTGTAGTCGGACACTTCAGTCACCGGCAGGCCCGCTTCGGCCAGCAGGCGTGCGGTGCCGCCGGTGGAGAGCAGCTCTACATTGCGGGCATAGAGGGCCTTTGCGAATTCGACAATGCCGGCTTTATCAGAAACGCTGAGCAAAGCGCGGCGTACAGGACGACGTTGTTGCATGGTGATAAATCCCCTGGATTTGGTTCATTGCAGAAGAGCGTTAGCTGAACTATTCCTTAATATGTAGAGAAAAGCTCAGCTAACACCCATAAGGCATCCATTCTGTAGCGCGGAGTGCATTGTAGCGAAAACGTTTGCGCGGTGCTCGAAAAATTTCCCCGCTGGGCCCTCCTGTGGATAATTCTGTGTGTAAGTGGGTATAACATGGGGTTTTGCTGGGGAATGCAGCAGTCAGTAAATTTAAGTCAATTTTTCGGTTGCGGCGCGCGGCTAAACCCCTATAATGCGCCTCCATCGACACGGCGCAGCGGCAACGCGACGCGGTGATTCGAAGGGAAAAGCCTGAAAATTTAGGCTTGACTCTGAAAGAGGAAAGCGTATTATACGCCACCTCGCGATGTGAGGCTCAGCCCCGTCGCAACTGCTC
>NZ_JAZHEE010000039.1:0-37052 GCF_036620675.1 Rosenbergiella sp. YN46 | reverse complement strand
ATCTCCTTCGTTGGCAGAATTGAGTATGCCGGAAGATCTCTAAATGTGAATGGTTCGATTATGCGGGATACTTACAGAAAGACATAGGCAAAAGATAATGCATAGGCGGGAATTTCAGTTGAGTGCTAACAAAAATTCACAACCACATGTGGATTTGTTATCAAAGAGGAATAATTGTGTCTAAACCGTTCCCTCGAAGAAAAAAATAGTTCATTTTTTGAGCTAAAAACGGATAATAAAAATTATAATCAGTGCAGCAATTATTCCTCAAAAAAAATACATATGTCTTAAATGTAAATAGAATGAAAAGATATAATACCCTTCCCCATGAGCATTTAAGACTTGTGTTTTTATGTCATTGAAAATAAAGAACCAAAAATGATAACACTTGTTATTGTTTTTTGTGCAATTAATTCGATACTTAAGGTTAAGTAAACAATAATGTTTTTATTGAGCAACAAAAAAATAACAAATGGATTTTTTGGAATTAAATGTCGAAAAGTAAATAAAATATAGAATTTAAAACGTGAAAACAGAGATGGATATTGTATGGATGGAGGTTTATGTTTTGATAGACACTAAAGAGAAGGCTATAAGAAAATCACAATCATTAAAAAACCCAATTATTTCAATGCGTTATAATTGTTCATGTCAAAAAGTGTCATCTATTGACGAGATGAATCTTAAAAGTGAAAATACGAACAACTTCGATACGAAAGACATTATCTAATAAATATCTTCACGATTTATCGAAGTGTAGAAAAATCATTAGATGTTCAAGTTAAATATGAAAGGAACTCTCCGTCCTTCATATGCCTCTTGAAATGATAATGATCCAGTGTAGGACTTTTAATGATTTAACTAGTTAAGGAAAATTTAACAATGAAATTCACCAAAATTGCGCTGGCTATGGGTATGGGGATTGCTCTTATGTCTGGTATTGCGAACGCAGCGTCAGATCAGGGGCATGGTACTGTAACTTTTACAGGGTCAATTATTGATTCTCCATGCTCTATCACTCCAGATACCGTTGATCAGACAGTTAACTTAGGTGAAATCTCTACTAAGGCACTGGCTAACGGCGGTAAATCTACACCGCGTCCATTTGATATCAAACTTGAAAATTGTGACGTCTCTAGTTTAACTGACAAAACTGTAACCACCACCTTTACTGGTACTGAGTCTACTGAACTTCCGGGTTATTTTGCGATCGCGGGTTCTGCAAGCGGTGCATCTATTGCAATTACAAACGATGACGGTAGCAATATTAAATTAGGTACTCCGAGCTCTCCAAGCATCATTAAGGATGGCAATAATACCTTACGCTTTGCTGCATATCTCCAAGGTAATGGTGCACAAGCAACTGTAATTCCAGGGGATTTTACCTCTGTGGCTAACTTTACTCTGGCCTATCAGTAAAAATTTAAGGGCCTCTGCATGGAGGCCCTGTTTTGATGCTCAATATTACAGTAGGGGACATTTGATGAAGGTTATTTTTTCAAGACTAATATCTATACTGTTAATGTTGTCATCATGCTTTATCAGCATGTATTCTTTGTATGCTGATGCAAGTTATCTATATGGTAAAGTAAATTTAAATGGTGCAATAATTGATGCACCATGTGCAATAGATGTAGAAAGCAGAGACCAGACAATTGAACTCTCAACTATATCTATAGGCAGGTTTGTTGAGAGTGGGGGGGGGCCGAAAAAAAATTTTATTATAAAATTAGTTAATTGTGATCTAAAAAGATTTGATTATTTAGATAATAAATGGAATGCATTCAACATCACATTTGATGGGGCTATAACAAATAATAATCTCTTTGCTGTAAATGGTGAGGCTCAAGGTGTTGGATTATTGATTATTGATGCTAACGGCAATCGAGCATTACCCGGAGTTCCATTACCGAATATAGAAATAGAACCAGGGCAAATGCTTCTGAGATATACAATGCAATTGCAAAGTAATAATAAGAAATTGCGTGCCGGAGCTTATTATACAACTATTCGTTTTAAAATGGAATATTTCTGATGAATGGAAAATCTTTGTCATACCTCGAAAAAAAAGGTTGTCATAGGGTTGCTATCTTAATTGTAGTAACATTAATGAGCTCCGCCTTAGAGAAGTCATGGGCAGAAGAAAATATTCAATTCAACACAGATGTTCTCGATTTGAACGATAGAACCAAAATTGATTTAAGTCGTTTCTCTCAATCTGGTTATGTAATGCCAGGTAAATATCAAGTTTTAGTAAAGTTAGAAAATAGAGAAATTCCTGATCAAGAAGTGAGCTATATATCGCAAGACGATGATGAGAAAAAAAGTAAAGTTTGTTTGCGTAAAGAACTGGTTTCTCAACTAGGTTTAAAAAATAGTATTCAAAATAAATTACAATGGTGGAATGAAGGAGAATGCTTGGAAGTTTCAAGCATAAAGGGATTGAGTACAAGGATGGACTTGGGTGAGGGTACATTATATATAAATATACCCCAAGCATATTTAGAATATACTTCAGATGACTGGGATCCACCATCCAGTTGGGATGAAGGTATAAATGGTTTCCTTTTTGATTATAACTTAAATTTACAAACTTCGAAAATTAAAAATAGTGCTGGAAGTAATACCCAATCAGTAAGCGGCAACGGGACTACTGGTCTAAATCTAGGGGCCTGGAGACTCAGGGCAGATTGGCAACAGCTGTATAATCATACAACTGGAGTAGCTAATAGTACTCAAACAAATTGGGAATGGAGTCGTTATTATCTTTATCGTGCTATAAAACCGTTAAAATCGACTTTGTCAATAGGTGAGAATTACTTAAATTCTAATCTTTTTGACAGTTTTAGATATACGGGTGTGATACTTGAATCAGATGATAATATGCTTCCACCTAATTTAAGAGGTTATGCACCAGAAGTAATCGGTATCGCTAAAACAAACGCTAAAGTGACAATAAGTC
The DNA here is from genome assembly GCF_036620675.1 of Rosenbergiella sp. YN46. Taxonomy (NCBI): domain Bacteria; kingdom Pseudomonadati; phylum Pseudomonadota; class Gammaproteobacteria; order Enterobacterales; family Erwiniaceae; genus Rosenbergiella; species Rosenbergiella sp. YN46. Next base: position 34,090 of record NZ_JAZHEE010000039.1, on the reverse strand, counting down.
AACAAGGCAGAGTCATTTATGAAACCACAGTAGCATCAGGACCGTTTAGAATTCAGGATTTGAACTCTGCAGTAACTGGCGCGCTTGATGTAAAAATTGCAGAACAAGATGGCTCTGAACAAAATTATCAGGTCCAAACTGCGAATATCCCATATTTGACACGGCCAGGAAGAGTTAGGTATAAAGTATCAATAGGACGACCATCAAATTATTTGCATCATGTAGAAGGGGATATTTTTTCGTCAGGTGAGTTCTCATGGGGGATAAACAGTGGCTGGTCTCTAAACGGAGGGAGTATATACTCTAATAACTATAAATCTTTCAATCTAGGATTGGGGAGGGATCTATTGTTTTTAGGGGCTCTGTCTGCAGATATAACAACATCATCAGCTAACATTAACCCAAGTAATAATAAATCAGGGAAATCATATAGACTTAGCTATTCAAAAAGATTTGATGACTATGATAGCCAAGTAACCTTTGCTGGATATAGATTTACTGAACGTAATTTTATGAGTATGAGTGAGTTCCTTGATGCGAAGTACAGGGGAATTGATGTAGGTAGAAACAAGGAACTATATACGCTATCATTTAATAAACAATTCAGTTCAATAAATCTTAGTTCGTATCTAAATTATAGTCACCAAACATATTGGAATCGGCCAGATAATAACACGTACAGCTTGTCCATGTCTAAATATATGAACTTTGGCGAAATTAAAAATGTCAATATTAATCTGTCCGCTTATAGGTCCATGTATAATAATGTTAAGGATGACGGAGTTTACTTAGGAATCTCTATCCCATGGGAAACAAACTCAACGCTGAGTTTTGATGGGCAGTATGGATCTGCAGGCACAGCAAATACAATGAGTTACTTTGAGCAGGTTAATAGCAGAAATTCTTACAGAGTTAAAGCTGGAGTAGGTGAGCATGGTTCTGGAATAGGAAGTTTATATTACACCCATGAAGGCGACGAAGCACAAGTTAATACAAATCTAAGTTATAGAGGTAATAAATACAGTTCAGCTGGCATTTCTTTGCAGGGGGGGGTAACTGGCACATCTAAGGGCTTTGCATTACATCGAGTGAATTCGATGGGGGGCACTCGCTTGATGGTAGATACTGGAGGAGTAAGTAATGTTCCTGTTCGGGGATTTGGTGCAACATTGAACTCTAACATGTTCGGTAAAACAGTAATTACAGACATTAATAGTTATTATAGGAATACAATTAATATTGATATTAATGATCTGGCTGAAGATGTCGAAGCTACTAAATCCGTGATACAAGGAACTTTCACCGAGGGTGCCATAGGCTATAAAAGTTTTAGCGTGATATCAGGAAGTAAGGCTATGGTCATAATTAGGAAAGCTGACGGGTCTTACCCTCCATTTGGTGCTATCGTCGTAACGGATAATGGTCTTCAGACCGGTATTGTTAATGAAGATGGGAACGTATGGCTGAGTGGTATTAAACCTGATAGTGTAATGAACGTTCAATGGGATGGGGCATCCCAATGTAAGATTCATTTGCCAAAAAATATAACGCAAAATTTGTTACTACCATGTAATTAGTCATTGTAAGGTATGTTTTAATTTTAAAGCTTTAGCTGAGGAAATAAATGAAAAAAATTAATGTTATATCATTTTTGATGATGTCATCAATCTCGATTAATGCATGGTCAGCGATAGCACTCGATAGAACTAGAGTAATTTATAATGGAAGTGAAAAGTCAGTGAGTTTGAATATTTCAAACCAAAATAAAGAGCTACCATATTTAGCTCAAGTCTGGATAGAAGATAGTAATGGAAAAAAAATTAATGATCCATTAACAGCTCTTCCTCCCTTACAAAGGATAGAAGGTGGAGGTAAAGGGCAGGTGAAAATTCAGGGTCTAAATATAGATCAAAAACTACCGCAAGATAAAGAGTCAGTGTTTTACCTAAATCTCAGGGAGATACCGCCAAGAAGTAACAAGCCCAATACTCTACAAATAGCTCTACAGACAAGGATAAAGCTTTTTTACAGACCAAAGACATTATTCGCCGATAGGTCTTTGTTAGATAATCCATGGCAAAAGAAAATATCATTGAAAAAGGAAGGTGGGAAAGTTAAGGTAATTAATCCAACACCCTATTATGTGACTTTAGCAGCAGTATATAATAGTATTGATGGCAAACCTGTAAATGGATTTGACCCAATAATGGTCGAACCTAAATCTAGTTCATATTTAACAGGAAAGTCCTCAGCATTGGGTTCTAATCCAGTACTAACATTTATAAATGACTTTGGTGGAAGACCTAAATTAATATTCAATTGCAGTACTGATAACTGTATTGTAACGGATATGAAAGAAGGTTAATTATTCAGTCAACCTAACTAACAATAGCAAGGCGCAAAAGTGATGAAAATAAATGCTCAATTTATGAATTTTAAAAACAATAAAATATTGCAATTTTGTGCCTTTTTTTTCTTCACAATCACTAATGCATTTGCAAGTAACTTTAGCGTTGAAGGACTGAATGGAAAACTCAATGTTATTGGCTATCTAACGGAAGGAACATGCTGGATTGATTTTGAATCTGAAAATGTATTTATTGATATGGGAGAAATTACATCTTCAACTTTTAAAAAGGTAGGCGATCGTAGCGAGCCTATCCCCTTTTTGATTAAACTGCATGGATGTACGAACGGTGGGGCTAAAAAAAAGGATTATCTTACGGGAAATTATTATTGGGACTCATTACAACCTATTGTTGATGTCAGTTTTTTTTCCACTTTAGTAGAGTCGGATGATGATACTATTTTGGTGAAAGGAGTTCATGGCGTAGGCCTTAAAATTTCAGACGAGAAATATAGAGACATCAAAATGGGAGTTAGTTCGAAACCCCTTTTTTTGATGCTAGGTTACAACGAGATCGTATATCATGTACAACTTATCAAAACGAGCAATGAAATATCAAAAGGCTATTTCATTGCTACTTCGAGTTTTGTGATCGACTATAAGTGAGGGCGTGAAAATGTATAAAATAAGTAGAACAATTTTTCGCTCATTTTTTGCATTATATTATATGGTTTTTAATTATGCTGAAGCAACGATTAGTCCTAGCAACATTGATGTTAGTATAAGTGGGACTATTGTAGCAACAGCTGCATGTAAGTTCTCAGGACAAAATCCTATTTCTATAGAATTTGGTGATGTATACATAAATAATATTTCCAATGAAAGCTATAAAAAAGAAATCAGTTATAAGTTAACTTGTAATGGAGATCCAGATGGAAAAAAAACTCAAATGCAATTTAGTGGAACAACAAATTTTTTTGATAGTTCTGCTCTCAACACTGATGTGAAAGGTTTAAGAATCAAGCTATATGCAAATAATACATCTATCTCGGTAAACAAATGGTTTGATTTTGATATAGCAAACATGCCTAAGCTTTATGCTGTTTTGATAAAAGATAAAAATGCTAGTTTTAAAAATGGTCAAGAGTTTAATGCTACAGCCACACTAAAAGTGTCATATAACTAAGGAGTATATATGATCAAACAAAAAAAATATACTCACTTTAATATTAGTCATTGTAAGGTTTTGCTGATTATACTTTTTTGTATCTCATCTCATGCGAATATAGCAAATGCAGAGGCTACAGGAGATAATGTTAATGTGACTTTTCATGGAACATTGCGAATACCTCCATGTATTATTAATGAAAATAAGAGGACTGAAATAAGATTTGAAACTGTTAGCATTAATAAGGTTGATGGCAAAAATTACATTAAAGATATCCCATACCGTGTAACATGTGAAGCTACAGATTCTTCCTGGCAACTATATATTACTTTAAAAGGGAATGCTGTAACGAGCGATAATGCAGTTTTGAAAACAAACGTCGATGACGTCGGGATAAAAATATATCAAAATGCAACACCATTAGAGATCAATAAACCTTTAAAAGTCTCATTTTCTGATTTGCCAAAATTACAGGCCGTGCCAGTGTTATTGAAAAGCGAAAATATCAAAACTGGTTTTTTCTACTCAGTAACAACCTTGATTGCTGATTACCAATAGGATTTACCATGGGATATGTTAAATTTATTAAGGATAAATATCATTTTTTGTTTTTCATTTATTTGATGATGCCTTCTCCTGCTTTATATGCTGAAACGGTATCATTAAAAGATAACCTGATATTCACAGGTGAGTTAGTTAAAGAGCCCTGCGAATTGGATGTTAACTCATCTGAAATAAATGTAGAGTTTGGTACTATACCTGATAAATATTTATATAAATACTCCAAGACTCACTCACAAAGTTTTACTATTCGATTGCTTTCTTGTGACACATCGATCTCAGATCAAGTCCAAGTGATGTTTTCTGGAGATGAAAGTAATGAACTCCCAGGTTTTTTGAAGGTGTCGAGCGGTCCGGCTTCTGGAATAGCCATTGGTTTAGAAGATGAGAATGGTGATGCTGTTTCTATTAATAAGCTGACACCAAAAGCAAAGCTTGGAACCGGTACAAACCTTCTTAATTTTAGAGCTTTTGTCCAAGCGGAACCATCAGCAATAAATTACAGAACTATTCGTTATGGTGATTTTAAAGCCGTTACGACATTTCAAATAGAATATCCATAGTGCAGGAATATTTATGAAGTCTAAAATTTTGATTCTTAGTTTGTTATTCATATCTAATTTTACTTTCGGTTATACCTGTAAAGGTCAGTTTGGTTCAATCGGTTGGGATGGTGGTTCTGCATCAGTTTATGTAACTGTACAGTCAAATTTAACGACAGGCAAAAATACTATAGTAAATTTGAGTCAGCAAATTACTTGCAAGAATGACTCTGTTGATCCAAATTGGGTCGATTATATGTGGATTGATACGAATGGGATAACCTTAAACCAGTCTATTTTCTCCGGATTAAATAGTGGAGTGACCGTTTCAGGCACAGATTATCGTACGCCAATACCTAAAATTCAGGTATTCAATGATTTAAAATCGCAACAAAGCCGAACAATACCGGTAACTTTATTCTTTGAATTAAGTACACTTAACAAACCATTCAGAATTAAGGCTGGGGATTATTTAGGTAAAATTAATTTTATTCAAGGTAATAGTCGAGATCCTTCCTACAAACAAGGTTATGTTTGGAACTTTTACTCTGCTAATGATGTTAACATAACTACGTCAACATGCGATGTTTTATCTGGCGATCCTATTAATGTAAGTTTCGGTAACATAGAAAGAAGTGAATTACGAGCAAGTGGTATTTCACGATATACAATCACGAAACCATTAAATATTAAATGTAATGGTTCAGATACCATGGATTTAGATGTGGTTTTGAAACCATCCAGTATAGCTTCTTGGAATAAAAACGCAATTCTGACAAACAAGAAAAATCTCGGCGTTGTAACACGTTGGAATGGTGATATCATGAATTTTAATAGTAAGAAAACCTTAAAGATGACGAAGGGTTCGGCTACTGCGTCTCTTAGTTTTACTCCTGTACTACCTGATACAGCTACTTATGATCAGGTTCCTACCGGAAGTTTTAAAGCTTCTGCATCACTAGTTGTGAGCCATCAATAGTTAAAAATTAAACAGGTAACAAGTTAAATGAAATCGAAAAATATTATTGTTATAAGTGATGATGTATTCACTAATCAAGCAATTAAGTATCTAATTAATATTGTTGACTGGTCTGCGAATTTAACTTTCGCTTCTCTGAAGACAGTAATATCTGAAAGTGACTACTCCAGATACGATCTAATTATTGTGGTTTTTAATACGCCAGAGTGTTTGGCATATTTATCTTTTCATTCTACAGAACTTATCTCTAAGAACGATTTGAATAAGTTTTTTATTATTCATGATGACAGGCTCAACGAAACCTTCTTACACCCTTTTTTACATACTTTAAATATAAATTCTCCAGTCGTTAAACTTCGAGAAAAATTAAACAAATTAATAAGTTCAGTATCATTTTACGATAATTGCACTAAAGCAGTTACACTTACAAATCGTCAAAAACAAGTTCTTACACTTATAAACAGAAAAATCAACAATAAAAGAATTGGACAAATATTAGGTATCAATGAAAAGACTGTCAGCAACCATCGTATCGCTATCCGAAGAGCATTTAAAATATCAAAACAGCAGGAAAAGATATTATTTTGCAATGAGATTAACCTTAAGCAACTTATGTCAACTCAATAGATGGTAGTATTATTTTTTACATGAAAGATTGCAATTAAATGAAAATCAAAACTATTATCAACAATAGCGAGTATTGTTCAATTTTGAATCGATATCTTCGCCTTCTCAAGGAATATAAAACAACAACTGTTAGGGTTTCTATTAATGACATCGCCAAAGTTCTAGTTTGTTCTTCGCGTTATGCTCGTGTTCAGCTATTCAAAATGGTTGATTTAGGATGGGTTTGTTGGACAGGTAAGCCAGGTAGAGGAAATTTAGGTTTTCTGCGTTGTAGGCTCGACAGGCACGGAATAGAAGCGCTTCTTGATACGAAAAATTCTTGCATGTCTATTTCAAAATTATCTTATAAATATTCAGATACATCTTTAACTGCAGAATTGAAAGATATCAGGAACTGTATAACTATTCCCTTTTATAGACCTTTGATGCCTTTTTTTCCTGGGCAGTTTTTGCCCAGAACTGAAATGCATCTTATGCAAATGACCTATGTTGGTTTAACTAAGTTCTTATCACAGAACAACTCTATTCAGCCCGGAATTTGTGTTGATTATAGGGAGTCAAAAGATAGACTGACTTGGTCTTTTTATTTAAATGAGAACTTAATTTGGCATGATGGTAGTCGTCTTGAACCATCTCAACTTTATAGTGCTGTTGATGGTTTTATAAAATCAAAAGGAATGCCATATGTCACTGAGGTAATCAAAGATAAAAATATTATCCATTTTAATTTATCGCAACCTGACTCATTATTACCATTACGTTTAGCAAATCCGCTCTATTCTTTTAGTCATCCAAATAATTTCATGATTGGTATGGGACCATTTAAATGTGTTAAGTTTTGCAGCGAAAGCGTAGTTTTCCACAAATTTACTGCAAATGGTTGTTTGTCTCAAGTAGATCAAGTTCATTATGATATCAGTTTCAGAAAAGCACTTGATTGGGCTTCGACCGTTATGCTTTCGGCTAACTCTAATCTTAGGTATGTCGATTCTGACCTCAATTGCAAGCACATAAAATCAGATGCATTAGCTTTTCTTTGTGTCAATGACAACTCGCCTAGAATTACATCAAACCACTCAAAATTCATACACAATTTTACAAGTATATTATCCCAAAAAAATCACAACATACAAAATCATGCATCAGATATTGATGAATTATTCAGTGGCATCTATTACGAAAATTATAACGAGGATTGTTATCACTGTTTGCCCCCAGCTTTGACTCTTGCTTACTATCAAACTCCACTAATTGAGAGTTTTGCGAATAAATTGAAACAATGCTTTAACTATAGGGGATGTAAATTATCTCTAATACCAATTCAAGATTCTCACTGGTATCTAGATAATATAAAATGGGAACGATATGATTTGCTGATTGGTTTCTTTCAATTTTCATCATACCCTTCATTTTCCTTAGAGGAGTTTTATAGAAATAATATATGCTTTGATGTTTTTTTTCACTTTCTGGTTCGTGAAAGAATAAATAAATTCCTTTCAAAAATAGCGAAATTAAAAATAGGAAGGTATGACTTTTATTTTAAAAAAGCTTTTAAGTTATTGTTAAAATCACAATCTATCATTCCTTTGTTTATGCAGGAATATAAGTTTATGCATGAGGATGACATTTCTGATATTGAATTTTTTCCTCAGCTAAATCCTGATTTCACCTCTATCAAAATTAAAAATTAATCTAAATATAGCGGTTGAAAGCAACTTTCAACCGCTAAAATATTAACTTAAACAGGGTTTTTTATAAAGCTCTGTTTATCTTTTGAATAACTAATCACAATGTTGTTCATATTCTTTTCTTCATTCAAGGTTTCATCTGGTATATCAAAAACAACATTTAACAAGCTTTCGATTTCATTGAATTTATTTTTTACCTTTAAGCTAGTATCATACCTTTTTAAATACAATATTGTAATATTTCCCAAGGATTCAATCATTGTTATTTCAGATACTCTCACAATAAAGTCTTCACCACTACACTTTTGGAATTTAATGAAAAAGTCATATTGTTTAGTTTTCAACTTTAATCTCCTTTTTCTTTATAATATCATTCTTTTAAAGAATGTATCTCCTGTTTGTCTTAAAATACAAAAGGCATTAATCCAAAGTTATCATCATATTCATCAGCGATTATATGAAAGGCTTGAAAAGCATCGCGCGTTTATGCTAGTAATAGCGTTCAGATTCAAATTCAGAATCTGAAATCTATTTCAGTAAATTTTTTTTTGGAGTAATTGCTGCACTAAATTTTTTTATTCTTGTTGCATCTCAACTCAATTATCTTTAAATTGCGTGTGGGATAATCACAATCACAATCACAATCACAATCACAATTGCAATTATTTTAACCTGCATTGCCTTTTTAAAAACGAACTGTTAATTTGCCTCTGTGTAAAGGAAACCCATTTGTTGTAAAATGCTTTAGATATATTTCTGTGTTTCTTCACTATTTTATGTGGATGTTGCGAAAGGATTCTATTTCTGTTAAAGTCATGAGAATTTAATTACAACACTAGGTTAATAGCTTGAAAAGCATCCATGCTCAGAATGAAATCGATAATTCTATTCATACAATGTGTATATTTCTAGGAATATATCTGCATATGTTGTGTTTTAGAAAAAATATATCCTAAGTTTATTTTTTCTTTTCTACTTTCATCGCGCTAAGCTTGTTACTATTTTTCTATACCACTGATAGAAATCGTTTCCAGTCATAGGTCTTGAATAAAGATAACCTTGAGCGTAAGGAACATTATTATCATTCAACCAATTTGACTGATCAGTTGTGCTGACGCCTTCAGCTATTGTACTAAAACCCATGCGATTACTTAGATCTATAATAGTATTCAATACCGGGGTGTCTGTTCCTGCTGATGTAATCGTGTCGATAAAGCATTTATCTATTTTAAGATAATCCACTGGTAAACCTTGAAGTAGATTTAATGAACAGTAACCGGTTCCAAAATCATCTACAGCTACCTTACATCCTTTCTGACGAAGATCGCTTAATTTTTTAGAAGCAGTGATTGTATCCTCAACAATGCTACGTTCAGTGATTTCCAGTACTAGGCAAAAAGATGTTTCTAAAGATCTCCTGAGTCGGAGAACATCATTTATGAATGTACTGTCAGCGAGATGAGATGGAGCAATATTTACACCAAGGTGAAATGGAGCATTTATTTTCCAGTGCTTCACATCATTCTCAATCAGGCGAAAAAGATGTTGTGTTAGTTTTATTATCATTCCTTTTTCTTCAGCCTCTCCAATAAATATCTCCGGTGATATAGTTTTGCCGTCGAAACGTTCCCAGCACATCAATGCTTCTGCACCGATACACATTCCTGATTCTGTTTTACAGATTGGCTGATAATGGACAGAAAATTCACCTTCAGTAATACCCTTACTAATTTCATCCCCTAAAGAAGTTTTCCTTAAAATCCATCGGCGCCTTAGATACACACCACCCAAAGTCAATAAAAAGGTTATTGGCGCAAGAAATAGCAGATTATGGATAATATAGTGGCTAAGTGATAATAAAGGCGTTAGGACCTGAATGCGTGCCTGACTATAATTAGAATCGAACGCTGATCTAAAAAATGGTGTGCGCCTACTATTCTCTTTGTTTCCAGTGATAATTAGACCATCACTAAATTGCAACTGCAGTTCCTGATTATTTACATTATAAAGCGAATCTATTAGGTCAGTGAAATATAATGCATCCACTACGCTGAAAGCAGTTACGTGATTACTCATACCTAACGCATAAATTATGACTACATGTCCTGGTTCACTACTGGTACCTTTTATTGCATTTATTTTTAGACTTCCGTAAGGTGCAGAAACAGATACTATGAAAATTTTAGATACAGTCTGTTGCCAGGATCCCGTAATAGAAGAACATATCAATATATCATCCCTAATTATTCCTACACTGCGAATGTATGGAGTGAATGCTCCTATTTCAGTTATTTTTTTAGGGGGGGGTGACACGACTTAGCATCAGTTTTTCCAGTATTTAAGGCTGCGTTCCGAGCAATAGATGTGACATGATCAATATGATTAATCATAATGTTAGCTGTAGATGCGGTATCTCTTTCTAGCTGACGTAAGGCCATTCCAGATGATAGGATAACAACTAATATCGCGGGGACGATGGTGTTGACTGCTATTGTCTTTCTACTTTTTTTTCATAAATTAACTCACTTTTTTCTTAGCATAAGTTTATTATTTTTTTGTTCCCGTAAAAATGATGTTCGTCCCTAATTTGTACAACGTTAATAAACAACTTAACAGAATAACAATCAGCCTTTAGTATTTGATGTTTTGACAAAGTACTAGTGTAGTGTAACTGAAGTACAGAGGAATAGTAAATATCAAGTTCTATTTTCGGAAGTTTACCAAATGTTTAGTACGTTTTACTTCATTTCATATAGCAGGTCTTGATGCTACAGCACAGATGTTACTAATATTCGCGCCTTAAAAGTCTGCAGATGTAGTAGGCTTTTAGGGAATGAATTTCATACTCTTCGTCAAATCGATTATATACAATTCCTGCTACTTTTGGATGTATTTTCTTTGAAAAACATACCGCAATCTTAGAAATGACTTTAATCAATACTTGATGTTATACACATTTAGATACGTCTTTTAGACGAACAGAATATCTGTATCTTCTACGAGGTTAGTTGGCTTGTCAGAGGAATCTGCTGACCCTGCTGGCTAGCTTGGAGCCGGGCTGCTGTAAAATGATGTGACCCATCCAGATTGTTCCAGATTAACCTTGCCGGCATTCAGCAGAATTTGCTGAATGCCATCTCCGTCAACCGCAAACCAGAATGAGAAAGATTGTTGTCCAGATGATCAATAGTCACTGGTGTTGCAAGATCCTTGCAGCACTGCAGCGTAAAAAACTCGAGATAGCGGGAGATAAGTTCCCTGTCAGGCGCAGACTGGCGCTCCCGACAGCCACTTCGCAGGTCATCACCTCACCGTAAGCGGAACCGGATGGTTCATAGTGTGGTTCTGCATGATGTGACAGGGACATGTCAGATACCACAACAGGGATGACAGCATCAGGTTTACTGACTGAACGTTGTATTTCATCGGGCAAAAGGTGGCTGTAGCGCTGGCGCCATGTAAACAACAGATTGTCATTAATCCCGTGTTCTCTGGCCAGTTGGGCCACGCAGGCTCCAGGCTGATAAGATTTTTCGACAAGTTCCAGTTTAAAGTCCATGGAGTAAGACGCACGAACCCTGCGGGGACGAAGAGAATCTGACATTGATAGAGTCCATTAACGTTTATAAGAGGACTCTATCATCGTCAATCACCGAAAATTTCAACAGACGGTACTGAGATGACGCTTACATGTCATATGACTAACGGGAAGAGGGGAAAATCTAGTGTGACAAACTGCACTCATTTAACTGTGACAAACTACCCTCAGGATAGGGTGACAAATTGCCCTCAATTCTGGCTCCACTACCGGTTACAGCCAAAAAAACTATAAGTAAGCGCAGGATGCCAGGGAGGGAACAGCAAAACTGTGACAAATCCCCCTCAACCTTCCAGATCAAATGTGACGAATCACCCTCAAATCTGTGACAGATAACCCTCAGGCTATTCTGTTGTCATCGAGGTGATATCACGGAAGGAAAATACGATATGAGTCGTCTGGCGGCCTTTCTTTTTCTCGATGTAAGAGAGGCGCATAGGTGTCCGGCTATTGATCTCATCAACACTTGCCTGCAGGAAACGGCGGCGAAAATCCGGCATACGCTGATAACTTTGAGGTAGCTGGTAGCGCTCCATGATCCAGTCGATTTTCAGGGACACGACACCAGAGCCATCAGGTTTACGGTACTGACACAGAGATTCGTATAAACGCATGGCATACGGATTGGTAATCTCTTTTGTTTCACTGAGCCGGAACTGCGTAAACCGGTTCTGTAGCCCGATGAAGAAGGGCATGAGATATGGGTTGATATGTACGCTGTAAAGCCCTCTGGATGGACTGTGCGCACGTTTGATAAACCAGGGGAAGGATTCATACCCTTTTTCATCGCCGGCATCCTCTTCAGGGCGATAAAAAACCACTTCTTTTGACCTGCCCCCAGGATTAGATACAACCGTCAGTTAGTAAGGTCGGTTTGTTTACCTTCACATTTTCCATTTCGCCACCGTGCTGCAAACTCTGATGGCGTCTGATATTTCAGTGCTGAATGTGGACGACACTCGTTATAATCCTGCCGCCAGCCATTAATGATTTTCCTTGCGTGAACGATATCGCTGAACCAGTGCTCATTCAGGCATTCATCGCGAAATCGTCCGTTAAAGCTCTCAATAAATCCGTTCTGCGTTGGCTTGCCCGGCTGGATTAAGCGCAACTCAACACCATGCTCAAAGGCCCATTGATCCAGTGCACGGCAAGTGAACTCCGGCCCCTGGTCAGTTCTTATCGTCGCCGGATAGCCTCGAAACAGTGCAATGCTGTCCAGAATACGCGAGACCTGAACGCCTGAAATCCCAAAGGCAACAGTGACCGTCAGGCATTCCTTTGTGAAATCATCGACGCAGGTAAGACACTTGATCCTGCGACCGGTGGAAAGTGCGTCCATGACGAAATCCATCGACCAGGTCAGATTGGGCGCCGCCGGACGGAGCAGCGGCAGACGTTCTGTTGCCAGCCCTTTACGACGTCTTCTGCGTTTTATGTCAACGCCAAGATTTATGACCGTTTTTCGCCATTTTTAATGTCCGCTATTTGATCACTTCTGTTGTCCGCTTTCCGCCATTTCATCATCACTGATTGGCGTTGCGTTTTTGGCCAGCACTCCGGCTTTGCGTTTTTCCTTCAACCGGTAACTTTCTCCTTTTATATTCACTGTGGTTGAGTGGTGTAGCAACCGATCCAGGATCGCCGTTGCCAGTACGTTATGACCCCGTTATCGCCGAACATCTCTCCCCAGTCTGCGAAGCCTTTGTTTGATGTCAGGATTATGCTCGCTTTTTCATACCGGCGATTCAGCAGGCGGAAGAACAGACTGGCTTCCTCTCTGTTCATCGGCAGGTAGCCTATTTCGTCCAGGATTAGCACCCGCGCATAGCTCAGCTGTTGTAGCTGACGCTCCAGCCGGTTTTCCAGTTTCGCTTTCATCAGCGTTGCTACCAGCCTGTCGAGTGGCATGAACAACACCCTGTGACCTGCATCCGCCGCTTTCACGCCGAGGGCTACGGCCAGGTGGGTTTTCCCCACGCCGGGAGGACCCAGCAGGATCACGTTCTCACAGCGTTCCACGAACGCCAGACCGGCCAGCTCCCTGACAACCTTACGATCGATTCCTGGCTGGAAGCTGAAGTCGAACTGCTCCAGCGTTTTGACCCACGGCAGACGGGCCTGCTTCAGCCGGGACTCCATGCCGCGCTGGTGCCTGCCGTTCCATTCCTGCTGCAGCGCCATACACAGGAACTCCCGGTAGTTCAGCTCCTTTTTAGCTGCCTGCTCTAACAAGCTTTCAACGTGGTAGCTAAGGTGCTCCATTTTCAACCGGCTCAACAGCGCTTCAAGTTCATGCATCACAGCAGCTCCTCATACGCACTCAGTGGACGATGCTCCACCATGCTGACCTGCTGCCAGAGCGGGGCATGGTGTTCTGGCACCGTTTGCCAGCCAGATGATGCTGAACAGAGCCGGTGTGATGCTACCTGCTGCTCATTACTGTAGATCCGCAACTCATCATCCAGCGATATGCGTATAGAGACCGGCTGACCACACAGCGTTTCGGGAACGCTGTAGCGATTGCCGCCAACCTCGATATAGCTGTCCCAGGACACATGACGGATGTCGAAGTAACTGGTATCGAAGTCCGTATCCGGCAACGGCTGCAGATGCTCCTGCTCGAGCGCGAAGCGCTGTTCCGGGGTTTGTCTGAACTGGCGAAGCTCCCGCTTGTCAGCCACATCAGCCATCCATTGCTCCAGTTGCTGGTTAACATGAGCGAAGCTGTCGAACCTGCGATAGCGGACGAAGAAGTTCTCCTTGAGATATTTCACCATCCGCTCCACCTTACCTTTGGTTCTGGCCCTGCGCGGACGGCAGGCACGCGGCAGGAAGTCATAGTGGTCGGCCAGCAACAGGAACCCGGAGTTGAACACCACTTTCCCGTTGTTATTTTTCAGCACCGCCGCTTTCTGGTTATCAACCAGCACGGTTTTCACACTGCCACCGAAGTAGCGGAAGGCGCGAACCAGCGACTCATAGGTGTGTTCAGCATCCTGCTTTGGCGCGGCGAAGACATGGAAGCGACGGGAGAACCCCAGCGTATTAACCGCGAAGTTAACTTTGCATCGCTGCCCGGCGACCTCAACCTCAACCCCGCCCCAGTCGTGCTGCAGCTGGTAACCGGGCTGGGTTTCGAAGCGGACCGTTTTCTTCGACGGACGCATTTTGCGTTTGGGCTGGATGTAATAGCGCAGCATGGAGCGACCACCGGTGTAACCCATCGCTTTGATTTCTGCGAGGATGACCTCGCCATTCCAGACATTTTCGGCCAGACGCGTATCGATATAGTCCATAAACGGCTTCAGTTTGGCCATTTTGTGGCGCGTCTTTCTGGCCGGTGGTTCAGGGTATTTAAGATACCGTCTGACGGTGCGTTCAGAGCAACCCACCTGAGTTGCAATGTCGATAATGTACGCACCCTGCTTACGCATTTGCTTTATCATGTAAAAGTCCTCTCTGCTCAGCATGTCGATGTCCTTTCTGGTGTGAGAACCTTAAGGAAACAACATGTTGGGTGGAGCGGACAATTCAAATGGTGAATTACCGTCTTATATCATTGGCGCTAACATTTACGCCCAGGCCACTGAGGTGATAAAGCCGGTACACGCGCTTATGATTAACATGAAGCCCTTCACGGCGCAGCAATTGCCAAATACGACGGTAGCCAAAACGCCTGCGCTCCAGTGCCAGCTCAGTGATGCGCCCTGATAAATGCGCATCAGCAGCCGGACGGTGAGCCTCATAGCGGCAGGTCGACAGGGATAAACCTGTAAGCCTGCAGGCACGACGTTGCGACAGACCGGTCGCATCACACATCAGCATCACGGCTTCCCGCTTCTGGTCTGTCGTCAGTACTTTCGCCCAAGAGCCACCTGAAGCGCCTCTTTATCCAGCATGGCTTCGGCAAGCAGCTTCTTGAGTCTGGCGTTCTCTTCCTCAAGCGACTTCAGGCGCTTAACTTCAGGCACCTCCATACCGCCACACTTCTTACGCCAGGTGTAAAACGTGGCATCGGAAATGGCATGCTTGCGGCAGAGTTCACGGGCGGGTACCCCAGCTTCGGCTTCGCGGAGAATACTGATGATCTGTTCGTCGGAAAAACGCTTCTTCATGGGGATGCCCTCATGTGGCTTATGAAGACATTACTAACATCGGGGTGTACTAATCAACGGGGAGCAGGTCACTTTACCCGCAAAACCTTTTAAAGCCTGTCGTATATCCTTACTGGCTTCAGCGGAGGTCAGCCCGAATGTTTCAGCGTATATAGCAACGTGAATTTCGCAGATGCCGTCATGTTCCTGCAGGGAGCCGTCGGATTTTCTGATCTGGTCAACGAACAGATACAGCATACGCTTTTGATCCCTGGAGAGACTATATGCCGCCTCAGTCAGCTCATTTGACTGGACAATCCGCGGGCTATTTTTACGTTTTTTATGGTTTATAACCGCTATTTCCGCCATGACAGGTCCATGTGAAGTGTGACAGATTTTAAGATTGTCACACTTCATAAAACAGAGTCAACAGGGATGGATAACTTTGTGAAAAGCAACACTTTCTGAGGGCAATTTGTCACAGGGTTAAGGGCAACTTGTCACAGAAAGGACGGCTATTTGAGGGTGATTTGTCACACTGAAAGGGCGGTTTGTCACAGATCCCTCTCTGGAACCCGCATGGATAAAGGCCTGTGGGCATTCTAAAAATAAAGATCTAACAACTATTAAAAAAGATCTTATAAAAATATCCCCGTGGATAAGTGGATAACCCCTAGGTGAGATGATTTTTCAGGCATTGAGCGTCAGCAGAATATACAAAGTATTTTTCCCTGGTGCTTCCTCGCTCACTCGGGGCTTCGCCCTGTCGCTCGGCTGCGGCGAGCACTGCTGGCTCGAACACATCCGTGGCCGGAAGATACTAATCCCCCGAGACGCTCTCAGGTACCCACTACTGCGAGACAACCCCCACGAAGATTTCTATCGTCCCTGCATGCATATTCGAATCGTTTTTATTAACCCTGGCTCCCGTCGTGACAGATCACTACGTCCTGTAAAAGGGGGACTAAGGCCCCTGAATCACACACCTGAAATTAATAATGCGGAGTTTTACGATAATGTCATTGCTGGAAACTTTCCTGACCGCTTCTCAGGGGGCAACAATCCTGTTCCTTGCCATGCTGATCTACTGGCAAAAGCGATAAATCCATGCGGGCTGGCCTTTGGCCAGCTTCGCTGTATAAGGGGAAAAATGCGGCATATCCAGACATTTCACTAGGCAATTTGAATTCAGATATCTATGCTTGGGATCCGGTCAACAGGAGGTAACAAGATGAAACTTGAAACTATACAGATAGAGAATACCGTAAGGAGTGGTCTTAATTCTTTCACTGACGGGGTGATTATTCGTGATACAAAGGTATTGATCACGCTCAATCTCCCGGATGGACAGAAAACCACTATTGAGGGGGAATGGCGGCATATGTGGGGCGCCAACAGGTTGTCAGAACGTATTACGATGCTTCAGCATGCGATCTATGAGCAGTATGAGGAATACAGAGCAGATATTCCCGTCAGCTGGTCCAGATAACGTCTGACAGACCTCACCGGCGAGCAGGACGTTCGCCAGCATCATTCTCCTAAGTACTTAAATATTCCCTTTCAGCATGGCTACCGCATCCGTTTCGGGCATCTGAAACTGAACTCGATGCCGCGCAGCAACATCAAGTGCGAACACCTTCGTATAGACTTCAGTCGAGCTAATCGATTTGTGGCCCATCAGGCTCTGTAAAACCTTCAGTGGTATGCCGGCATACAGCATATGCATCGCGTAGGAGTGACGGAACGTATGGGGGGTAACCGGTACTGAGAACGTAACCCCGTCGGCCGCTGCGGCCTCCACAGCTTCGCTAAGCCAGGTGCGCACGGTGCGGTCTGTGATCTCCCAGATACGCGCCTTCTCCATTCTGCCGGTGCGCTTGTTTCGTCTTTCCAGCGGAATTTTCAGGGTGGCCACCATCATCTGCAGCTGGCTGACGTAGTGGTGATCGGAAAGCGGAACCAGGCGATGAGCCTGACTGCCTGCGGGTGCACGACCTGCAGTTCTGGCGGCTTTTTCGGCCCGTTGTTTCAGCGTGGCCAGCTGCACGAACGGATACGGCGGCGCCAGCGAAAAATCCCCCCGGGTCAGCGCGAGCGCTTCATTAATGCGCGCGCCGGTGTTCCACAGCGTCGCCAGCAGCATCTTGCGGTGAAGATCCGGCACGTAATGGAGCAGGGCGCTGACTTCCGGCGCCAGCAGGTATTTCGGCAGTTCATCCTGCACGAGCGCCATCTGGCGCAGGGCGAGGGCGGCAGGGTAATCGATGGCCACCGGGAGCAATGTTCCGGGAGATGGCGGAGATCCAACTGGAACCAGGTTATTCATAATTTCTGTTAACTTTTTTCTTTGCCGAGAATTTTCTTCGTAATATTACCGGAGTCAGGATGACTAACCAGCCAGCGACGGCCAGCCAGAAAACAGACGAAGTCGCAAACAAGACTACCCCGTCAGTGATTACAGACACGATATTTTCGGCCACAGGTTTCAGTCCTCTTCAGTGGGTGGCTATGGAACGGGAACATTCATGCCCCCAACATCCACTTAATAAAGTACAGAAAAATCACCACGCCCCCCCAGAATAAGGTCAGGTTGGCGACTTTCTGCCGCAGGACAGAAAGGAGATTTGTCTGCAGGTCAACGAGGTATTCACTTTGCGAGGCAAGCTCCCTTTCCAGCTCCAGGATTCTTTTCTGCGACTGAGTACACAGGGTAGCCATCCGGATAACCCCGGTTGCCCGTTGCGCCACCTCCAGGTCAGAATCCCCGCTCTGCGGCAGAGACAGTTTTTCTGCCCGCAGTGGCAGGGCGTCACATTTCTCGTCCGGGAGCTGGCCCCCTTTCCTGTGCAACAGATGATAAAATGGACGATTCCTAAGTGAAGTAATTAACTGTTTTTGCGACCGTTTTTTGCCTTCGAGCTGCACGATTTTTTCCTGCAGCCCGCGATAACAGTCTTCCAGCCGGCGTACCGCGGATACCAGGGGCTCCACCCGGAGCGTTGAACACCTGCCCCGTGGCAACTGCAGTTCGTCTGCCGGTCTCTTTGTCCCGTCGCGTAACTGTTACGTGGATGAATGGGTAATTCCCGTCAGTTCTGGTCTGCCATAAAACGGCCAGCGCTTGTCGCCCTGCGAGTAAACCTCGATCCACACCAGTGTGCCCTGCTCAAAATACAGGTGACAGCCGTCGCTGGCGCTCAGGGTTGTCATCATCGGCAGCTGCACAGCGGAAAACGAAACGCCCGGACCTGGTAATCCCGGCATCATTGACTGTTATCCTACGTCTCCAGGAATTGCACATTTGTGTTCAAATTAATCACAGTTCTGACCCACGATAAATATCGTCAGTCCCCCGGGAACCTTCATTGCGGCCAGTTCAGTACAATTCCCGGCCAGGACCTTCATGTTTTCCGCTGTGGCATCCACCGGATAAAGCGCCTGTGTCAGAAGTGACAGATTATGCTCACTGCAGGAAAGCCCCGCGCGGTGAAGACATGACAGGTACCCTGTTTTAACTGCTGCGGCATCGCCGGCATCCATCATATTGAAGTAATCCAGAGGCGCCGGCGAAAATTCCTCCTCCGCGACGGTTTCAAGAAACCGTAGCATCTCCGGGCGAACTGGCAGGGGCAGAACGGCGGCCTGAAATTCGTTACAGCTGAATCCACCGCAACTCTGCGTCGCCAGTCGCCAGCCATCGGTGTTACCGTTCGGCACAGTTACCGTAGAGGCCAGAACCAGCCCCGGCCAGCGATCTTCCCGATCAAACCCGTAATCAAAACACTGCTCAGGAATGTCCCGCAGATTCTTGCCATGTTGTCCGGGCGCTATCATCCCGAACCTGATTTGGGGAGTATGCTTATACACAGACTGGGCCTGTTCGTTAGTACTTTAGTTGAGAAACAGCGCTGGCATTTCATCTGACATCATCACATGGCGGGTCCGCTTCCCGCGAAAAATACGGCGCATCATCGGCGTAAAATCACAGGGCTCCCAGCCATAAGGCCAGGTATAGTAAATCCCGTCCTTCAGCTTACTGTCGCGTCGCTCAGGCCCCGCAACGATACGTCTGACCTCCCTGTTCAGCGCCTCACCGCGCAGGCCATACTGCCCCAGGTAGCGGCGCAGCCGCGTTCTGGGCATCCGCGGGTCAGATTTCACGTAACCATTAACATCCAAATGCTGCGTGGCGGTGATGATAGTCATGCCGTACCTGCGCATGGTGCGGAAGGCGGCGGCCATCACGTCCGTTTCGGTCTCTGGTTCGTCATATGTTCTGTTCATCTGGTTTCCTGTTATACGTTGCCGTGATGCACCGAATCATTCATCATTTTTTTCAGTATGTTCAGTAGCGTTATCCGGAGGGGTAGCTTCGGCCACTTCTTTCAGTATTGATGACCATCCCCCGGCAAACCATTCGCCCGGATCTTCACCACTGAGTACCTGCTGCAGCCAGCGGGAAGGGGAGCGACGTCTGGCGTCACGGAACCAGACCGGATGGTGCTGACCCATGACTGACCAGAAATCAAAATCCGGCTCCGGGGGGGAGAACACATACGCATTCATGACCAGATTCCCGCCGTGTTGTCTGAGGAACAACAAAAATTCTTTCAGGTTTACATACCCCCCCGGCCCCATACCGGCACCAAGGAAAAACGCCTCTGTTACCACGCCGGCAGTGATACGGCCGTTCTGCTCATGCTGGCGCAGGATCATCAGGGTGCCATCATGGCGCCCGCCGGCGATGCGGATGAACTCAAAGACATACCTTTCATCATCATCCGGGAAGAAAAACTCCTCCCAGCTGACACCAAAATACGTCCCCAGGATCACCAGCGGGAACATCTTCCCGTCACCGGTGGTCAGCCAGTCTGCACTGGCGCCGAACCGGCTTTCAATCCGTTCAGCCAGCTCACGGGTTAACTCACCGGCGCCATCGATACAGTCCAGGAGCAGTCCCGGGGAAACATGTAACCGGTGAGCTATCCGTACCTGGTCGGCGATCCGCGTCGGCCCGGGTTGCCCGGCCCCCGGGAAAAAGCCGTCAGCGGACAGACGGTCAAACAGGGCGCGCAGACGCCCGCCACATTCCTTCTGCCACTGTTGCCGGCTGGAGAGAATTTCCGGTGAGGTGGTCCCGGCAGGATACTGTCTGGCCAGCGCCAGGCGGATCTCTCCTTCGAGTGAACGTTCATTTTTCATCGCTGACTGCTCAATGCGTGCAAACAGCGCATCGTCAACATTTCTGGCCTGGATCTTCGCCATGACTCCTTCCTTATGCAAAACGTATTCAGGACTGGTAAATGGTCTTTGAAGTAAACATGAAACCTTATTTACCGCTATAACAACAAATGTATACGTTATGATTCATTTTGTACACAAAGGAAGAAATCAGCAAATAATAAGCCATGAAACAGTCACGCCGTTAAATTACCGAATGACCGTTTCCGGCAGATCCGATTTTCCTGTATATCACAACTTTCCGGAAGTGTACCACGGTCAGGGAATAACCACAGCGCCCTTTTAGGGTGGTGAGCGGCCGGTCACGGGGCAGGGGAGGGACACAACATATAGCGTCAAAAGCAGATGATAATACCGCTACATCTTGTGTTGCCGGGCCGCTGCGCGCCGGTGGGGTTCGCAGAGATCCGGAACTTCCTTTTTTCGGATCTCAGCATCGGCGGAAAGCAACTCCGTTTACATCTGATTAAAATATGCAGCCGTCAGCACCACAACATTAAAACTGCAAACGATGTTGATATCTGCAATGATATGGAATAGTTTGAACTTAAAAGAATAAATCTGGGATGATTACTGTCATTTTTGATAAATCTTTTCCATCTGGAGACACACATGACTGAACAGAACGAAAATACTGAAAAAGGATTCACTCGCACGCTTACCGTGCGGAACATGCCGCTTGATGTGGATATTGAGATCACGGAGCAGGCGAGGGCGGCTGGCAAGTCAAAAAGCGATTTTGTCAAAGAGTTCCTCTCGGCCTCCTTCGGGGATCTCATCGGTAACTTCATGCGCGGGAACAGCCTTGTCGCGCTGATGGATAAAGACGTGGCCGGCATGATGGGGGCCGCCCTCGCCGACTACTGGTATGACAGTGCACAGACGCTGGCCGAGAACCGGACCTGGTGTCGTCTGCTGGGCATTTATAAACAGGAGGATCTGCAGACTATCATGCGTAAAGGCGTTCCCCTGCTTGAGCTGCGTGCATCACAGCTGCCTGACATCACGCATATCCCGCATGGCTCCTCACTGGCATTTGCCCTCTTTATCGAGGCCGCCCGTCGTGATTTACCGACGCTGATGGAGGTGCATAAACAACTGTTCTTCCTTCAGAAAGAAGGGGATTTTCTGGATATGGTCGATCAGATACGCGACGCGCTGCGCCTGCCGCCGACGGAGCGGCCCGTGTTCTGAGGCGCAGAAGCGCGCCGGATGCAGGTCGTCGGCCCAGACTTACAAAGACGAAGAAACGGTCATGGTAACGTGGCCAGTACCGGACCTCACGCTGGAAGACTGGGCTAACTGACGGCAGAAAGAGCGCATGAAGGAGGGATGTCCGCTTTGTGCCAATAGCGGACATTACTTAATGTATATGTCATTTCTTCTCGCTGATATCACCCGTGTGATCATAAGCCCAATGCCCAGCATAACAAGACAGGATATCGCCAGACCGCCCCACCCTTGTATGGCGAACAACCAGCCATTGACATACCCCATTACCGCACCACCGGAATAATAAGAGAGTAAATAAAAAGAGGTGGCCTGTCCTTTTGCACTGGATGTTCTGGCACTGACCCAGGCAAGAATGATTGAATGTGATGAGAAGAATGCAGCTGAAAGGAGCACCACGCCAGATATAAATAACCAGACAGACTCAGCAATAAATGTAATAAACACCCCAACCATCATAAAACTAATTAAAAAACTTAAAACATTCATTGATCCATACCGGATTGCCTGACGAGCAGCATAAGGTGCAATGAAAAAAGTAAGGGAAAAACTCAGTGGTATTAGCCCAATCCATGTATAGTCGAGGTTGTACGGAGCATTGTGTAAATTAAAAGCTAAAAAATTAAAGATGGACGTAAATGAACCGAACAGAATAAAACCTGTTATGAAACATAACGAAACTTTAATGTTTCTGATATGGTTCAGTCCCCCCCGGAAGACAACCGATAACTGTAGTGATGAGGATGCTTTAAAATTTCTCGATGCCGGTAACAGGAATTTCACCGCAAGAGCAATAATAATCAGGACACAACCAAAAAGAGAAAATATAACTTCAACAGAAAAATGCTCCATCATCTGGGTCGCAATAACCCTCCCTGACATACTTCCCAGAGAATTGCCAAAGATAAAATAACTGGTGATGATCCCGGCCATACCCGGAGAGACCTCTTCACTGATATATACCGTAATTGCTGCAGTAACACCGCTGACCGCAATACCCAGCAGTGCCCGGAAGATAACTAAAACCTGCCATGATGGTGCCAGCGCGCACAGTAACGTCAAAACACCTCCGGCAAAAAGGGATGCAAATATTACAGGTTTGCGACCAAAGCGATCCGATAACGAACCGCTGAACAACATGGCAAATGCCAGGAACCCTACTTCGGCAGATAATATCATGCCAACCTGATTCAGCGGAATATGATAAACCTCACTCAGTTTTGGTAGCAGCGCCTGAATAGAGTACAGTGATGCAAGTTCAGCCAGTCCGGCAAGTGGCAGAATAAACAACATTGGAAAATAACTGCCACTTCCGTCTTTTATTATATTCCCCATTGCTATCTCCAGTATTTATTTCCTGACACAACCTCAGGTCAGGATTCAGCATCTAAGGTAGTGAATAAAAAAATTATGTAGGGTGATAGCCATCACGCTTTAGCCTTAGCAATATTTCACAAATGTGTTTTACTAATTTCCAATAAGACATCTTGATGCACTGGAAAAATTTACCCAGCCCAATTTAAACTATCCTAGAAGGGATTATCAGAGTGTCTAAACTGATAATTTCTGAAGGTAAAAATATGACAGACAGCAGATGGCGGATAGACTGGCCCCCTGAATCTCCAGACAGTTGGTATCACTTAAGTTAGTGGTAAGCGTAAAGTGATCGCCGTATTGACGACTATTTATTGGTGGGATCTGCCTTCCATGACAGGAGCTCGGCGACTTTGTTCGACGGCCACTCCGGTAGCACACTCAGTATATGGCGAAGGTAATCACCGATCCGTTTCAGGGCCTCTTCTGCTGTGAAGTGGTCAACAAAAACTGGCCACCGCGTTAGAGTTTTTCCAGTATCGGTTTTCTGATTCGTTTGGTGGTAACCCACCATTATATTCGTGCGGTCTTATTGCGCTGTAATATCCAACGATGTAGTCCGTTATTGCGTGGGCTGCATCGCTGAAGCTTACATAGCCCGTCGCCGGCACCCATTCGTTCTTCAGACTCCTGAAGAAGCGCTCCATTGGGCTGTTATCCCAGCAGTTTCCACGCCGACTCATACTCTGCCTGAACCGGTATCGCCACAGTAACTGCCGGAACTGCCTGCTCGTATAATGACTGCCTTGAGCGCTGTGGAACATCACCCCGACTGGCTTACCACGGGTTTCCCATGCCATTTCCAGTGCTTTCATGGTGAGCCTGCTGTCCGCGAGAACGACATGGCCCAGCCCACTGGTTTTCTTGCGAACAGGTCGGGAACAACGGCGAGGTACGCCCAGCGCTTACCCGTCCAGATATAGGTCACATCACCGCACCACACCTGATTTGGTTCCGTTACGGCGAACTGTCGCTCAAGATGATTCGGGATAGCAACGTGCTCATGACCACCACGCTTATACCGGTGAGTCGGCTGCTGGCAACTGACCAGCCCCAGCTCTTTCATGAGTCTGCCAGCAAGCCAGCGCCCCATCTGGTATCCTCTCTGGGTTGCCATTGTGGCGATGCTTCTTGCTCCGGCAGAGCCGTGGCTGATGCCATGCAGTTCAAGTACCTGACTGCGTAATACAGCCCGTCTGCCGTCTGGCTTTTCAGGACGGTTTTTCCAGTATTTGTAGCTGCTGCGATGAACCCCGAACACATGGCAGAGAGTGGCCACAGGATAACGCGCCCTGAGTTTCCCGATTATCGAGAACTGTTCAGGGAGTCTGACATCAAGAGCGCGGTAGCCTTTTTTAATATTTCATTTTCCATTTCAATACGTTGTAGCTTTTTCCTGAGCTCACGGATTTCAATTTGTTCCGGGGTAATGGGGGAGGCTTTTGGTGTTTTGCCCTGCCGTTCATCACGTAATTGTTTCACCCATCGCGTCATTGTGGAAAGGCCGACATCCATAGCGCTGGCTGCATCTGCCACGGTATAGTGCTGGTCAACGACCAGTTGAGCGGATTCGCGTTTAAACTCTGCGCTGAAATTTTTTTTTTCATTATGGCACCTGTGTTGTTCTGAGGTGAGCATATCACCTCTGTTCAGGTGGCCAAATTCAGTAAACCACTTCATCAACGATTTCCGTCCCTGCGGAGTTACCCAGCTATCGTTATTTGATGAGGTAGGTCGTATGCAAACAGTGACGCGCTCATGAATGTACTGGATACGATAAACAACTCAGGCAAAGGTAAAGTATGGTTTGCCGGTCGGGGCATCGCACCGGCGTGGTCAATGAAGAGAGATATGCTCTCTCCAGCCTACACAACGAGGTGGGACTCGATACCGATCGCTACACTCTGAGGTATCGCAATCAGGAAAAATGCCTTCCGTCTGCTGGTGGTTGATATTTGCTCTGGTGTTACCATTTGGGTATAATGTAATGACCAAATGGAGGTTTGCTATGAAAACTTTTAGTTTGTCCTCAACTCCAGCCAGACCACAGCGCCTCTGGCAGGTTGCCGGGTTAAATAATGCCGATGGCGTAGCGCTTCTGGGCCAAATCAATGAAGGCCTGGACGGGAAGGTGGCGAACCGGATCACTGACTGGGCCAGAATAACCCAGAATGACCTGAGAAAAATGTCCGGTATCCCGTCAACCACATTTAGCCGCAGTGTGAAGGCACGTTTTAACCCGGAACAAAGTGAACGTCTGGTACGTATTATCCGCGTCATTGATCGGGCGGTAGATTTGTTTGAAGGCGACAGGGAAGCCGCACAGAAGTGGTTGAACGAACCTAACCGGGCATTGAGCTGGAAAGTGCCAGCAGACCTGATGGCATCCGAAACGGGAGCCTATGAGGTCATTAAGCTGATTACGCGTCTGGAGCATGGGGTGTACTCGTGATCCTCTACAGGCTGACGAAAACAAAGTATCTTTCTACGGCCTGGACCGGATATGGTGCGAAAGAGGCTGGTGGGCGCTGGAATAGCGTGGGGGTGTCAATGGTATATGTCTCCGAAACGGCTTCACTAACGATGCTGGAGACGCTGGTACACCTGCATGCGGCACAGATAATGGACTCTTTCACGCTATTGAGTATCGATGTGCCTGATGAACTGATCCAAAGCGCAAACATGGATGAATTACCGGGCAACTGGGCTGATGAGGATGCGCCTCAGGAACTGGCTGATTACGGAGATGCCTGGTCATTTACCAGGAGCTCGGTTGCACTGCGTGTTCCCTCAGCCTTATCGCCGGTAGAGTTCAATTATCTGTTAAATCCTGAGCACCCTGAGTTTTACGGGATCGTGCTGAAGGCTCAACAGATACCGTTCCGGTTTGATAGTCGTCTTAAACCTGACAGGAAGTGAAGCAAGAGATGATAGGGCGCTGTCATGATGCCTGGCGCTCCTGTCCGGTGTCACATAAAAAAGCCCGCCAGCGGCGGGCAAAGACTACACACAGCTATTACAGGATGATTCAGGCAGTTTCTTCGTAAACGTGGTAATGACTCCAACTTACTGATAGTGTTTTATGTTCAGATAATGCCCGATGACTTTGTCATGCAGCTCCACCGATTTTGAGAACGACAGTGACTTCCTGCCCAGCCTTGCCAGATGTTGTCTCAGATTCAGGTTATGCCGCTCAATGCGCTGCGTATATCGCTTGCTGATAACGTGCAGTTCTCCCTTCAGGCGTGATTCATAAAGCGGCCAGCCATCCGTCATCCATACCACGACCTCAAAGGCCGACAGCAGGCCCGGAAGACGCTCCAGCGTGGCCAGCGTGCGTTCACCGAATACGTGCGCCACAACCGTCCTCCGTATCCTGTCATACGCGTAAAACAACCAGCGCTGGCGTGATTTAGCGCCGACGTAACCCCACTGTTCGTCCATTTCCGCGCAAACAATGACGTCACTGCCCGGTTGTATGCGTGAGTTTACCGACTGCAGCCTGAGTTTTTTAAGTGTCGTAAAATCGTGTTGAGGCCAACGCCCATAATGCGTGCACTGGCGCGACATCCGACGCCATTCATGGCCATATCAATAATTTTCTGGTGTGTACCGGGCTGAGAGGCGGTGTAAGTGAACTGAAGCTGCCATGTTTTACGGCAGTGAGAGCAGAGATAGCGCTGATGTCCGGCGGTACTTTTACCGTTACGCACGGCGCCTTCGGTAGCTGAACAAGTGGGACAACTGATGGGAATTGAAGCCACGGGAGCACCTCAAAACCACCATCATACACTAAATCAGTAAGTTGGCACCATTACCATAAGTTGCCTAACGGGAAACCTGTGTACGAACTGAAAAAAGCGGTGACCGAATCCGGTTGGCTGAGCGATTCGAAGGTGAAGGTTCCTTGCACTAAGACGCTGGTGATCGCCAATACCGATGCGGGTGATGACATGCTGGAAACGGCCTCGACTGTCCTGTTGAAAAACCTGAGCCGGGTGCTCGGCACCAACGGTAAATAATCATGCTGCGCAGGCTGTGTTTCTGGGTGTTGTTCACTATCGCGTTACTTGTTGCCTGGCGACTGGCGGGGCTGCTGCTAGATCTGGTGCTATTAGTCGTCATTGTTGTGGCGCTGATACTCAGATGAGATTCGAAGGGTGCGCGGTAGATCCCTCAACCCAATGACTGTTTGTTCTTGGGCTGTTTTGGCTCTCATATTCCACTCGAAAGGTTTTGCTGCATACCCTATAATCCGCCTCAGTAATCGTAGGGGAACGCAATGAAAAGGATTCGACTGTTTATAGGTGTTGTGATTATAGGTGCTCTGTCGGGGTGCGCAGCAGTCCAGTATAATGATGGTGAAAAGGTCAGTATTCAGTCCGATGCTTGGTACGGGCTGGATAGTTTGCATAACACTGCTGTTAAGGCGTGCCAGCAATATGGCAAATCGAAAGCAGTTTATCTCCATAGCGCTAATATGAACCCGAACTTACCGAAAGGTAGTGGGGTGCAAAATACTATCTGGAAATGTGAGCCATAAGCATGTCTAATTTTAATAGGCTTTGTTGAATAAATCAGATTTCGGGTAAGTCTCCCCCGTAGCGGGTTGTGTTTTCAGGCAATACGCACGCTTTCAGGCATACCTGCTTTCGTCATTTTGTTCAGCGCTCGTACCAGGGCCATAGCCTCCTCAACCTGACCATCGTAGTCACGCAGCGTCAGTGAACCCCCGAACAGCTGTTTTACCCGGTACATCGCCGTTTCCGCTATCGAGCGACGGTTGTAATCTGTTGTCCATTTCCACCGCGCATTACTCCCGGTCATTCGCTGATTAGCCACTGCACGGTTACGGTCTGCATATTCACCGGGCCAGTAACCCGCACCTTTTCGGGGAGGGATAAGCGCGCTGATTTTCTTACGCCGCAGTTCATCGTGACAGAGCCGGGTGTCGTAAGCGCCGTCTGCCGATGCTGCCCTGATTTTTCTGTGAGTCTGCCGGATAAGACCCGGGAAGGCTTCTGAGTCCGTCACATTGTTCAGCGACAGGTCTGCACAGATGATTTCATGTGTTTTGCTGTCAACGGCCAGATGCAACTTTCGCCATATACGACGGCGTTCCTGGCCGTGTTTTTTGACTTTCCATTCGCCTTCACCAAAGACCTTCAGCCCGATGGAATCAATCACCAGATGCGCGATTTCACCCCGGGTGAACGTTTTGAAACTGACATTAACCGACTTTGCGCGCTTGCTGACACTGGTGTAATCCGGGCAGCGCAACGGAACATTTATCAGTGTAAAAATGGAATCAATAAAACCCTGTGCAGCCCGCAGGGTCAACCTGAACACGCGTTTAATGACCAGAACGGTGGTGATGGCGAGATCAGAATAGCGCTGAGGTCTTCCCCGTGATGAAGGCGTTGCCGACTCATACCAGGCCTGAATAGCTTCATCATCCAGCCAGAAAGTTATGGAGCCACGGTTGATGAGGGCTTTATTGTAGGTGGGCCAGTTGGTGATTTTGAACTTTTGCTTTGCCACGGAACGGTCTGCGTTGTCGGGAAGATGCGTGATCTGATCCTTCAACTCAGCAAAAGTTCGATTTATTCAACAAAGCCATGTTGACGCAAAACATCATCACAGTGAGCAGGTATAGTTCGTGTTCGATATTGGCTTTAGTGAACTGCTATTGATATTCATTATTGGCCTGGTTGTTCTGGGGCCAAAGCGGTTGACGCCGCCAGATGTCTTCTCGCAGACATTGCTGGCTATATGCCACCCCGGCCAGTGGTGTTTCAGAGGGGTGGTTAAATCTGTCTCGGTACTCTGCAGGGGTCATGCCGTGGATTTGCTTTAAATGCCTGTCGAATACCTGGAGTTATTTTACACACTCAAGACATTCGATTGCATTGCCCGAGGTGATAGGCTATCGCCTCTCTTTTGCTTTTCATTCCTTGGCCTTTTTACCCCCGTTCGTATGTAAGCTTAGAAATATCTTCCCCTCCCCATCATTCTGCTGTTTGTCAGGCGTTGAAACAGTTTGAGATTGTCAGTCATTCTAAAACCCTAGCCTTTCGATGGTGGCAAGCAGTGCAGCAAGTTTGAGCTTCTGCTCCGCATTGATGTCAGAAAGGCGCCAGCCGATGTTCAATGGTGAACGGAAAGTGAGTGGCGCCGAAGCCCGGCGTAGCCGGCAACGGTTTGATAGGTTCTGCCAATCCCCCCCCCGCCCTGATAAGCTATACCCACAAATAACGCTTTAGTAGCTGCTGTACGCGGTCGGAGTGGTCCCGACAAGGCGACAGCCGCAGTCGGGGCGTATCTCCGCGTTAGCGGGCCGGAGGGCCGCTTACGAGCGTGTACCAGAGAACTGACCGCAGCTCCACTCACAGCGATGACGAAGAGTAGTTACAACACCCATCATTAAAAGCGATGGTGTTCCCCGGCCTTCGGCCGGGGGCGGCGGCGCTTTTCAGTGGTGGGGAGGGGCACCTGGCTGGCAAACCGGCGCCGGTTTTATGATGAATATTATTATGAATGCTGTAACTAATTTAATTCTCCGGTCGGGGCCCGTCGCGGAGCGATGGGAGCTACTTTTATCTGAGCGACGCGGACGCGTGCGGCCGCTGTAAGCGAAGGCCTCATTGAGTTATTCACAGAGCCGGCAAAGACAAAAGATCTCCCTGCAGCTTGCAATGCAGGGGATTAAAAAAGTGGGGTAAGATTATTTTGCAGGTTTGCTGTTACCCTTTTGCTAAATTCCCTGTTTATTCATTTGCGGGTTTTTGTGGATAAGTGAAAACCTGGTGCGAACGTCACAGGGTATACGTGCTAAAACCAGCGATGGTCCGACGGCCGGAACGTCAGATGGATAAAAACCAGGCAACTTCATGAATCCGGACAAACGCCAAAAGCCCCGGGCAGGGGCATAGAAAAAATAGCTAAATGATATCCGTCAGGACGGCGGAGCCAGGGCCAGCTCCAGCTGATACAGGTTCTGAATGGCCAGCTGCTGCAGCCGCTCCGTTGTACACCAGTAAGCCTCGTCTGCCGGCATTGTCTTCAGGATATGAAGCGACATTTCGTGAATCTGGCGCTCACGAGAATATCTGGCCAGGCGGTTAGCTCGTTTACGTTCGGCGCCACGCTGCCGACGGAACCTCAGTGCATCGAGAGTTTTTTGACGGTACCAGCGCTCACGTGCTGCACGCGGGGAGATCTCCTCATCTTCACGCAGAATCCCCTCCTCGATAAGACGACGACGCTCTTCGCTTTGCCGGAGCTTTTTTTGTTGTTCCGCATCAAGTTTTTCCAGATCCACTCCCAGCATCTGAAACCCTAACGCGGTGATATAGACGTATTTAGGAAGCCAGGTACGGGATTCCCTGTCCCAGCTATTTTCTTCAGATAGGGGTTCTACGCCGGAACCCCAGATTTTTCCGTTATCCCAGTTTCAGCCCGGCAACCAGCGCATCCAGGTCAATAATCTCATTGCTGCTCTGGAAGGTATAATGCCCGTTCAGCAAAATGTGCTGCCAGGCAACCGGTGATATTCGGGCCAGAGCTTCAATGCCCTTGGCATTGCCTTCCGCTTCCAGTCGTTCCAGCAATCGCGACAGGATCGCCGAGTTGTAATACACAATAGCGTTGGAAATCAGCCGCCCGCACTGGTTACTGATGTCTGTTTCAATGTCATTTTTCCCGGTTAACTCTTTCTTTCCGCCGACTTTGGCCACTGCGGCACGCAGCTGGTGATAAGATTCAATTCGATTTTGGGAACGCCGGATGTTGCGTTCCAGCTGCGGATCGCGCAAATACTTCAGCGTGTAGATGCTGCGTACCAGCCGATCATATTCAAATAGTGCCTGCCGGGTCGGATTGGTCGTGGTGTACGTGCACAGTTTGCGGACCAGCGTCCCCTGCGTCATTTCTTTCAGCCCCAATGTGGCGACGATGCGATCGAGATTGCTTTTCTCGCGGATAATAAGGTCCCGGTCAATCTGTCCGGCGGGCTGGATCAGGCATTTTTTATAGGCCGACGGATCTCTGATGCAGTACAGCTCCTGCAACTGCCTGTTCAGGTCCGTAAAATGAGGCTCAAAGCGCAGGCCAAACCAGTGCAGGATCGCAAAGTTGGCTTTATTTATGCTGTGCATGTCGCCGGTAATGGCCGTGGGTTTCACTTCTGAGGTGTTGCGGTACCAGATATCAAAGACATGGTGGGCTTCATAGTCGTTCGTGCCAATCAGGTAACCGTTGATAGGGATGTGGTTACACAGCAGTGTGTAGGCCACCAGGCCTTTACCGCGGCCGAAGTATTTACGTGAATGTCGGGCCTTTACTGTCGGCCGTTCAATGCCAAACTTCTGCCCGTCAACAGCACCATAAAGCGTTTCCGGATCAAACGAATAGTGCGGGAAAATCGGCAGTGCCTCTATGGCATCGGTGATGCAGTCATTGGTCGTGACCAGTGACGCCAGGCGGAGGTACTGTTCGTACGTGGTTTCCAGCACATGGAACGGAATATCACTGGTTCGTGCCATTACATGATTACCATGATTCATCGCCTGGGCAACGATGACCGCCATCAGACTGTCTTCATCGGCATCCTTTTTGGCATAGCGGGGTTGCAGCGGCTTCATGGCATGAAGAAACCGGCACTGGTCGTTAACAAACCGGAAGACGTCGGTTACATCGCAAAATGGCAACTGCTCATAAAATCGCTTCTCCTGCGCCTTATGACGGCTGATCACGGACTTATGCCAGGTCAGTTTCTGCGTTTCTTTATCGTATTCCAGATGTTTCAGCTTCCCCTGCTTCAGCTCGCGGTTGAAGGCTTTCCACTGCCGGTGCAGTTCGGACTCCAGCGCCTTGAGCTGCGATTTAACCGGCTTTTGCAAAAACGGGATATTCATTTCAGCCAGCACAGCGGCCTGTTCCCCTTCCGGCACCAGTTCATCAGAAAGATGGCGGTGGCGGAGACTGTCATTGAGGTGGAATTCACCCGCCTGAAAACGCTTTCTTATCTGGCGGTAGAGCCAGAACTCATAGCGCCCGGCGTTCAGGCCTGTGGGCTCGCCATCTTCCCCGAACTCCAGTAGATACGGGCGCAGCCGCTCCGGTAATGTACCCGGCGGGCATTCCGCCAGTGACCGCTGTGAAAGCGTCTGCTTTTTGCTGAACACCATTCTGAGCCAGCTCAGCGCGTCAGCCCACGGGCTGTCGTGGACCACGCTGGTGAGATCGAGTGACAAAAATAATGGCCGCAGGTGACGCCGGATTAATGCCGTCATACCGTCCACGGCCTGCCACTGCAGCGCCAGTTTACTGACGGGTTTTACACTCATGCGCTGTGCGGTGGTTTTCAGCGCCTCCCGCGGCATGATTTTCCAGGCCCGACGACGGACTTCGCCAAAAGTGGTCGGGTCCGGGACGCTATCATCAACGTAAAGCGATAACAGCCGTCCGATTTTAGACGTTTCACGCCGGTGTTTTTCCTGGACGTCAGCCAGAAGCTGTTTGGCCACGCTGCGGCTCTCATCCTCGAGCTGTTTCATATGGAAAAACATCGCATCCACCAGGTTATCGCTGAACTGGCGGTAACGAACCCATGAATAGCACAGCAGGTAAAGGCGGGTCTGATCGGGCTTCAACTCTCGGAGATCATAAACGGTATAGAAATTTGCCAGGCTGGCGTAGTAAAGCAGATTCTGCTGAGAAATATTCAGGGCTGGCAGGATGTCGCAGGCTTTACGGTGCAATGGCGCCAGTATGGCCCGTTTTTCCCGTTCCTGGACCATCTGGCGCCAGCCGAAATCACGAGCATCCTGCCTGAGGACCGCCAGCCGGGAAAGGGTATCATCACGTTCAATCAGCTTTTTCAGACCATCGATGGTGGCGTCATCAAGCCGCTCCGTCAGGATACGCCCCAGCCGCTGCCTTTCATCAGAAAGAGTCCGGCTTACCAGCTCCTGAAGTGTGGTATAGCCAGGTCGGATGATTTTGTGCGCGTTGAGCCAGATGATCAACTCAGTGGCGACAAAGCCGGGAGTGACATCGCGGTGAACAATGTGGGCGGCCTGTTGTTCAAGCGGTGAAGACAGGGCCGATGACCAGGGGCGGTAACCATACAGCGCGCAGATTTTTTCCCGCTGAGCATAGCGTTCCTGCTTATAGGGCAGTTTGTCAGGCAGTGACTCTCCGGGGAAATAACGGCTCAGGACAAAGCTGCAGTCGTCCGGAACATCATCCCACCCGAAGCGGAAAAACAGGTGCTTGGCTTTAAAGTAAGCGATCTGGATGATGCAATACATTTGAGCGTGAAGCCCCCGACGGCTGCAGGCCAGCGCCAGTTCAGATTCATTCAGCGCCAGAAACTCCAGTCGCTGAGCATCATCGAAGTCAGGAAGGCCATAAAGCGCCTCCTGCTCAGCGACCGAAAGAATGCTGAGGAGTTTATTTTTGTTGGCCATCCCTGATCCTTATGCTTATACACGCAAGTGTAACATTATCATTAAAATGCAACCTTTACGTGTCATAAATTAAATGACGGGTAATGTGACTATTGTTGACAGACATCAGCACCAAAATCAGAATGTCACATAATCGAACGTATATGTGACAGGTGTAAAATGTTAA
>NZ_JAZHEE010000038.1:0-39429 GCF_036620675.1 Rosenbergiella sp. YN46 | reverse complement strand
TTTATTTTGACGGGCGGCTGAATAAGGTGATGACGCTGTAGGATTTTTAACGTGACACAGAATTCTGAACGCTCTCGTAAAGGATGTTAAAAAGTGTTCACCATGTCCCCGAACACCTGTCTACCATGTCCCCGGACCGTACATCCCTTAAGGGTGAGGGTAACAGGCTAATCCTGGCGTAGTACCTTATGGCCGAACGACACCAGCGCGTCGGTCACTCTGCGCATCATCCGACTTTCCGGTGAGAAGCGGTGCCAGTAGAGCATCCGACGCTGAAACAGTCCCGGTGTTAAATCAATCAGCTCGCCGCTTTCCAGCTCCTTCTCGATCTGAAGGTGTGGAATCATACAGCAGGTCGTGCCCTGACGCGCCAGTTGAACGAAAGCTTCCGATGAGTTCACGATATGGCAGGGGACGCTGCCGGGTGGCAGGTCGAAATTCTGTTGCAGGAAGGCCTGGTGCATATCGTCGAGATGATCGAAGGCCACCGCAGGCGCCTTCAGTAGCGCTGAACGGGTGACGCCGTTGGGAAAATAGCGCTCGGCGAAAGCCTTTGAGCCAACGAACAGATAGTCCAGTGCGCCCAGTTTATCCACCAGGCAGCTCGGCAGCGCCTGGGACTGAATACTGACAGCGCCCACAACCTCACCACGACGTAACCGTTCCTGGGTGCGGGTTTCGTCTTCAACCTGAAGATTCAGACGAATGGGGGAGTCAGAAAGTACCGTCGCCAGCGCGGGCAGCAGCCAGGTCGCCAGACTGTCGGCGTTCACCGCCAGTGAAAGCAGCAGCGGTGTGGAGCCGGATTCATCCCCCAGCCACTCCTCTTCCAGCAGTTCCACCTGGCGCAGCAGCGCCAGCAGCTTTTGCCCCTGTTCGGTCGGGCGTGGAGGAACGGTGCGAACCAGCAGAGGTTGCCCGAACATATTCTCCAGTTGCTTGATGCGCTGAGACACCGCTGACTGGGTGATGCACAGCTTTTGCGCGGCACGTTCGAAGCCCCGCTCGCGGATGACCGCATCCAGCGCCTGTAATGTTCTGTAGTCCGGGCGTTTCATTGTTGTGTCATACTCCTGTTTTTATCGTGCCCTGCACTATGACACAATTTCGGCCTCGATCCAGTATTGGATCGCCGCCGACCTGGCCACTTTTGTGCCGCCATGCACTATAATGCCGGCATCTTTCACGAACAGGCATAACCATCATGACGCAGGATGAACTGAAAAAAGCGGTCGGCTGGGCCGCTCTCCAGTACGTACAGCCGGGAACCATTGTTGGCGTGGGCACCGGCTCTACCGCCGCCCATTTTATCGATGCGCTGGGTACCATGAAGCACCAGATCGAAGGCGCGGTATCAAGTTCGGACGCTTCGACGGAAAAGCTTAAAGGGCTGGGCATTCCGGTTTTTGATCTTAATAGCGTGGATTCGCTGGGGATCTACGTGGATGGCGCGGACGAAATTAATGAGCAGATGCAGATGATCAAAGGTGGCGGTGCGGCGCTGACCCGAGAGAAAATAATTGCTTCCGTGGCGCAGAAATTCATCTGTATTGCAGATAGCTCCAAACAGGTGCCTGTTTTAGGGAACTTCCCGCTACCGGTAGAGGTTATCCCGATGGCGCGCAGCTGCGTGGCGCGTCAGTTGGTGAAGCTGGGAGGGCGCCCGGAGTACCGTCAGGGCGTGGTGACCGACAACGGCAACGTAATTCTTGATGTATATGGCCTGGAGATTCTGGATCCGATTGCGTTAGAAGACGCCATTAACGCCATCCCGGGGGTAGTAACGGTAGGGCTGTTTGCTCGTCGCGGTGCCGATGTGGCATTGATCGGTAGCGCAGACGGTGTAAAAACGATTGTAAAATAAACGCCGGTTTTATCTGAACCGGGGCGGGTGATGCCCCGGTTTTATCGAAATTTTTTATATCCGTCTTTTTAGTGACATATGTCACATATTTTCCCCATCTCCCGCATTTGTTCTGTAACATTTCTATCACACGACGTTTTGTTCTGCTTTTGCATCATCATGACTTTTCTTCAAAAAAGACCACGCAAACGTTCATATTGCCGGGAACGCTATTTTTGATATGTTGACAGAAGGCGGACTTATGTTCGGTCGGTCGTTCAGACACAGCATCTACAACAAGACAGGGTCGGGAAATGGCAAAAGTATCACTGGAGAAAGAAAAGATTAAATTCCTGCTGGTGGAAGGCGTGCATCAGAAAGCGCTGGATAACCTGCGGGCCGCGGGTTACACCAACATTGAATATCACAAAGGCGCGCTGGACAGCGATGCGCTGAAAGCGTCGATCCGCGATGCTCACTTTATTGGAATCCGATCCCGTACTCATCTGACCGAAGAGATCTTTGCCGCAGCTGAGAAGCTGGTGGCGGTAGGCTGTTTCTGCATTGGCACCAACCAGGTGGATCTGGAAGCGGCGGCCCGCCGTGGCGTGCCGGTGTTTAACGCGCCGTTCTCTAATACGCGTTCGGTGGCGGAACTGGTGATTGGTGAGCTGCTGCTGCTTCTGCGCGGCGTGCCGGCGGCGAACGCCAAAGCGCATCGTGGTATCTGGAATAAGCAGGCTGCGGGCTGTTATGAGGCGCGCGGTAAGAAGTTGGGAATTATCGGCTATGGCCATATCGGTACCCAACTGGGCATTCTGGCGGAATCGCTGGGTATGAATGTCTATTTCTATGATATTGAAAATAAACTTCCGCTGGGTAACGCCACTCAGGTACAGCATCTTTCCGATCTGCTGAATATGAGCGATGTGGTGAGTCTGCACGTACCGGAAAACGCCAGCACTAAAGATATGATTGGCGAACATGAACTGGCGCTAATGAAGCCCGGATCGCTGCTGATTAACGCCTCGCGCGGTACTGTAGTGGATATTCCCGCGTTATGTGATGCGCTTTCCCGTAAGCACCTGGCGGGCGCCGCCATCGACGTGTTTCCGACCGAGCCCGCGACCAACAGCGATCCCTTTTCGTCACCGTTGTGCGAGTTCGACAATGTGCTGCTGACGCCGCATATCGGCGGTTCCACTCAGGAAGCACAGGAGAATATTGGCCTGGAAGTGGCCGGTAAGTTGGCTAAATACTCTGACAATGGCTCTACGCTTTCGGCGGTGAACTTCCCGGAAGTTTCCCTGCCGCATCATGGTGCGACCGTGAGCCGTCTGCTGCATATTCATGAAAACCGCCCCGGGGTGCTGACGGCCATTAACCAGATCTTTGCTGCCGAAGGCATTAATATCTCGGCCCAGTACCTGCAAACCACGCCGCATATGGGCTATGTGGTTATCGATATCGATGCGCCGGAAGCAGTGGCGGAAAACGCACTGCAGGCAATGAAGGCGATTCCGGGCACTATCCGCGCGCGTTTGCTCTACTGAACCAGCGCTCCGTGTTACTGGCAAAAAGCCTCCCTGCGGGGGCTTTTTGCTTATCGGGCCGCGCTTTCCGCTTCCGGCTGCGCCGAGGTCGGCACGCCAAACAGCTTATCGAACGCCCAGTTATAGATGAAGGTGTAGCAGGGAATGATGACGATAAGCGCCATATCCAGCACAAAGGCCTGAACCAGGCTAATGCCCATCCACCAGGCGATTAGCGGTATCAGGAACATCACCAGCGTCAGTTGAAAAACCACCGCATGCAAGATACGCCGCTTCACGGTTCGGGTACGCAAAACCTGGCGGCTTTCCCACCACTCAAACAATGTATTCCAGATAAAGTTCCAGCAGACGGCGATGGTGGTAATTATCACCGATAGCGGGCCAGTAGTCGTAGGCGTGGTGCCGGAAAGCAGAGCCAGCCCCAGCGCGGAGATCGCCATACCCAGCACTTCATAGACGGTAACATAGACCAGTTTGCGTTTTACGCCCTGCACATTTTCCTCTCTGTGGGTTTATTGATAATGATGTGGGCGCTAAGATTGCCTCAGCGATACTGACAGAAAAAGTCAGGAGCTATCAGTTTTGCTGACAGGTTGGTCTTATGCATTTTACTCGCGACAATATCGAACTGTTCCTTGCCGTGTTGGATCACGGCTCTTTTTCCGCCGCGGCCCGGGCGTTACGGCGGGTGCCATCAGCCGTCAGCATGGCGGTAGCCAATATGGAGGCGGAGCTGGGCTATGCGCTGTTCGATCGCAGCCGCCGCGAACCGGTGCCGACGGATCGGGCGCTGGCGCTGGCACCGCACGTCAGAGCGGCGCAGGACCAGTTGACCCAACTGCACAATCATGCACTGGCGCTTTCCCGTGGGCTGGAGAGTCGGCTGACTATCGGTATCGTGACCGATGTGAATCCTCAGGCGCTGCTACGCGCCGTAAATCTGCTCTCCCGACGCTATCCGCTACTGGAGGTGGAAATGATTCAGGCACCGCAGGATGATATTTTGCACCTGTTGCAACAGCAGCATATCAGTCTGGCGCTGGCATGGGGAGGGCTGCGGGTTGACAGTCAGTGGCAGTTTCAGTGGGTGGATGATGAGGCGCTGGTGGCGACCCTGGCGGCGGATCATCCATTACTTGCCAAAAAGGCGGCGCCGCGCTGGCTGGAGGATTTAATTCAGGTGCGCCAGATTGTAGTTGCCAGCCGTAGTCGGCCGCTGGCGGACGCCCGGGCGAAGGTCGCCACCTCCTGCTGGTATGCCGACAGTTTTGCGATGGCGCTGGAGATGGTGAGGGCGGGGCTGGGCTGGGGCAACTTTCCCCAAACGCTTATTGCCGAACGACTGGCTCGGGGCGAGCTGGTTCGTTTGCGCTTTGGCAATACCGAAAATGCGCTGCGCCTGCCGGTACATCTGGTATGGAATAAGGCGCAACCGTTGGGACAAGGGGCCAGAGAACTGGTGGCGCTGATGCGGGGTGGGGAATAGCCATTTACCACTGCCACAGGCGGGAGGGCGTTATCACTGCTGGCAGGGGAATATCCCATGGTTCGACCGGCAGGTTTTCTACCTGCTGACAGTCGTGCGCATAGCCTACCGGCGATAAACCATGGCTGCGCCAGTTTTGTAACGTACGATCGTAAAAACCTCCGCCCATGCCCAGACGCTGGCCGCAGGCGTCGAAAGCGACCAGAGGAACCACCAGAACGTCCAGCCTGTCCAGTGGCAATACCTGGCGCACGTCCAGCGGCGGCTCGGCGATTTTCATATGATTGCTCTGTAGTTTGGTATGCGGCGTATAGCGCAGAAACAGCAGATTGCCGGGGCTGAACGGGTGCAGAACTGGCAGGTATACCTCACGATTATCGGCCCACAACGCATCAATGGCCGGGCGGGTATCCAGTTCGCCGTCAAAAGAGAGAAACAGAGCTACGCGTTTGGCCTGACGCACTGGCGTGTAGTTTAGTAGCCGCTGCGTGGCCAGTCTGGCAGCGTACCGTTGCTGGTCGGCGTTCAGGGCACGACGACGCTCACGTACGATTTGACGGATTTGCTGACGAGTCTGGGCAGTCATTATGCATGAGTTATGGTAGCTGAGAAGAGGGGGGAATCTCCGAGATGCCGCCGCAGGCTGTAACCCTTGAACCCGTGGTTCAAGGTGAATGCGTCGTCATATTCTTAAGGCTTCCCGGGCTGACCGGGCATGCTCACCGAACATGGAGCGTCACATTCTTGTGGTATGAAATATCGGCTCAGGGGACTGGCCCGCTTGCAAACATCTCAGAGAAATTTTTTCCTTCAGGGTCACTCTACCATAGTTGACCATGAAGCGTTATTCAAACTTTGCACCCGTTCGCTCGGAATTGCGACCTTGCTCAAGCAACGCCTGCTCGATGGTCTGCTGCAGCGTACGAATTCGCAAATCCATGCTATCGGCATATTCCTGCGTTTTGCCCTTTTCCTGGGCCAGTTCATAGCACACGTTAAGTGCGGCGATGAAAATCAGGTGCTCGGTATTTGTGACTCTAGTGCGATCTTTTAAATCCTGCAACCGCTGATCGAGTTCTTCCGCAGCCCGGTTCAGAGCATCCCGTTGTTCGGGCGGACAATTGACCCGCAGGGAGCGTCCAAAAATCTGGATATCGACTGGTTGTGCAGACATGCCCACCTTCCTGCTGTTTGATTGCCAGCCTTCCACCACCGCCCGGGGCGGCGAAGGGGCGTCACTATAAGCTACACCGCATCGAAGATACAAGCCCTTTTCTGGTATCTCCGGGGTTCATAATGGTAGCATACCATAGAACTCATCCTCCCAACGACGACGAATGCGCATGTCTATACAAAACAACGCTATGCCTGGTTACGACGCGCTCGGCCAGCTGCTCAACCAACAGGGCGTGGGACTGACTCCCGCGGAAATGCACGGTCTGATCAGCGGAATGCTATGCGGCGGCAATAAAGACGCCAGCTGGCGGACGCTGCTGCACGAACTCACCAATGAAGGTCTGGCCTTTAGTAAGGATCTTAGTGATACCCTGGGTCAGATGCACTCCGCCACCGGCGAAACGCTGGAGGATGACGGCTTTAATTTTCAGCTTTTTCTGCCTGACGAAGACGCCAGCGTCTTCGAACGCGCCGATGCGCTGGCAGGGTGGGTCAACCACTTTCTGCTGGGCCTGGGCGTGACCCAGCCGGGTCTTGATAAGGTTAAAGACGAAACCGGCGAGGCGATCGACGATCTACGTAACATTGCTCAACTGGGCTATGACGAGGATGAAGATCAGGAAGAGTTGGAAATGTCGCTGGAGGAGGTGATTGAGTACGTGCGGGTTGCCGCGCTGCTCTGCCACGACACCTTCAACCGCCCGGCTCCTACCGCGCCGGAGGTACAAAAACCGACGCTTCATTAAACTTCAGGAGGTGCTATGACACAGCAAGAGTTTTTGCGTCGCCGTCAGGCGTTGCTGGCACAGATGGCGCCCGGCAGCGCCGCGTTGGTTTTCGCTGCAGCAGAGGCAACCCGCAGCGCTGACAGTGAGTACCCCTATCGCCAGAACAGCGATTTCTGGTATTTCACTGGCTTTAACGAACCGGAAGCGCTGCTGGTATTGATTAAAAGTAACGAAAATCACAATCATAGCGTGCTGTTTAATCGCGTTCGCGACAAGAATGCTGAAATTTGGTTCGGACGGCGCCTGGGTCAGGAAGCGGCGGTGCAAAAGCTGGGCGTCGATCGCGCTTTGCCATGGAGTGAAATCAGCGCCCAACTCTGGCAGTTGCTGAATGGTCTGGATGTGGTCTACCACGCCCAGGGGTTATACGCCTGGGCCGATAAGATTGTGTTCGGCGCGCTGGAAAAGCTGCGTCAGGGCGCGCGTCAGAATCTAAGCGCCCCTGCTACGGTGACCGACTGGCGCCCCTGGGTGCATGAAATGCGCCTGTTTAAATCGCCGGAAGAGATTGCGCTGCTCAAGCGCGCCGGGGAAATTTCGGCGCTGGCTCATACCCGCGCTATGGAAAAATGTCGCGCCGGAATGTTTGAGTACCATCTGGAAGGCGAGATTCACCACGAATTTAATCGTCACGGCGCCCGATATCCCTCATACAATACTATCGTAGGTTCGGGGGAAAACGGCTGCATATTGCACTACACCGAAAACGAAAGCGAACTGCGCGATGGTGCCCTGGTGCTGATTGACGCGGGCTGTGAATATCAGGGCTATGCCGGTGATATTACCCGCACTTTCCCGGTGAGCGGGCGCTTTAGCGCGCCGCAGCGCGCTATCTACGATATTGTGCTGGAATCGCTGGAAACCGCGCTTTCGCTATATCGTCCCGGAACCTCTATTCAGGAAGTCACCAGCGAAGTGGTGAAAATTATGCTTGGCGGTCTCGTCCGACTGGGCATTCTAAAGGGGAGTGTGGAACAGTTGATGGAAGAGAACGCCCATCGGCGTTTCTTTATGCATGGGCTGAGCCACTGGCTGGGTCTGGACGTTCATGACGTTGGTGAATACGGCCCGGACCGTTCCCGGCCTTTGGCTCCCGGTATGGTGTTGACCGTAGAGCCCGGGCTTTATATCGCGCCCGATGCCGACGTGCCAGTGGAATATCGCGGTATCGGTATCCGTATCGAAGACGATATTGTGATAACCGAAACCGGCAATCAGAATCTGACGGACGGCGTGGTTAAGCGGGCTGACGATATTGAAGCCCTGATGGCGGCGGCGCGCGCATGAGTGTGATTATTGTA
Organism: Rosenbergiella sp. YN46; assembly: GCF_036620675.1. Lineage (NCBI taxonomy): Bacteria > Pseudomonadati > Pseudomonadota > Gammaproteobacteria > Enterobacterales > Erwiniaceae > Rosenbergiella > Rosenbergiella sp. YN46. Next base: position 31,282 of record NZ_JAZHEE010000038.1, on the reverse strand, counting down.
GGTGGAGGAATGACCGGTGCCACCCTGGCGCTGGCTTTGTCGCACCTGAGCGGCGGCCGACTTCCGGTACATCTGGTTGAGGTGCACGCTCCTGAATCGCAGACCCATCCCGGCTTTGATGCCCGGGCGATTGCGCTGGCTGAAGGTACCTGCCGGTTGCTGGCGCAGATCGGCGTCTGGCCCGCGCTTGCTGGTATTGGTACTGCCATTGAGCAGGTTCAGGTCAGCGATCGCGGCCACGCTGGCGCGGTGATTCTGGAGGCGCGCGACTATCAGACTGAGGCATTGGGTCAGGTGGTGGAACTCCATGACGTCGGGCTGCGCCTGTTTAATCTTCTGCGCGAGGCTCCGGGTGTGACGCTACACTGCCCCGATAGGGTAGCGGGCTGCCATCGCACGCAGCAGGAGGTGACGGTGACGCTGGAAAGCGGGAAAACGCTGACCGGTCAGGTGCTGGTGGCTGCGGATGGTTCGCGTTCGCCGCTGGCTGCCGGTTGCGGCATTCGCTGGAACCAGCAGGATTACGATCAGGTTGCCGTTATTGCTAACGTCACCACTGCTATGGCGCATCAGGGGCGCGCCTGGGAGCGTTTCACCCCTGACGGCCCGCTGGCGATGTTGCCGATGTCGCAAAATCGCTGCTCGCTGGTATGGTGCCACCGTCGTGACCGTCAGGATAAGGTCATGGCCTGGAGCGATGAGCGCTTCTGCAATGAGCTACAGCGGGCTTTCGGCTGGCGTCTGGGACGAATAACTCACGCCGGCGCCCGCAGCAGCTATCCGCTGGCGCTGACCCGGGCCGATCGTAAGGCTACCCATCGTCTGGCACTGGTCGGCAATGCGGCCCAGACGTTGCACCCCATTGCCGGGCAGGGTTTTAACCTGGGCATGCGCGATGTGATGACGCTGGCCGAAATCCTGACTGCGGCATGGCGCCAGGGCGAGGACATTGGTCTGTGGCCGGTGCTGGAGCGTTACCAGTCTCGCCGTCGTCAGGATCGGGCTGCTACCGTCGGCGTGACCGACGGTCTGGTGCAGCTCTTTGCCAATAGCTGGGCGCCGCTGGTGGTGGGGCGCAATCTTGGCCTGATGGCGATGGATTATCTTACGCCGGTGCGCGATGCGCTGGCGCATCGTACCCTGGGTAGGGTGGTTCGTTAAGGAGAGTCATAGTGCAAAGCGTAGATGTGGCAATTGTCGGCGGCGGCATGGTGGGGCTGGCCCTTGCCTGCGGCCTGGAGGGCAGTGGCCTGCGTGTTGCCGTTCTGGAGCAGCAGGTGCCGGAAGCGCTGGATCCCCAGGCGCCACCGGCGCTGCGGGTTTCGGCGATAAACGGCGCCAGCGAGAAATTGCTGACCCACCTCGGCGTATGGCCGACGATTTTGCAGCGCGCCAGCTGCTACCACGGCATGGAAGTGTGGGACAGCGACAGCTTTGGGCGTATCGCCTTTGACGACAGCAGCTTTGGCTTTAGCCACCTGGGCTACATCATCGAGAATGCCGTGATTCATCAGGCGTTATGGGAACAGGCTCAACAGTGCGCCGATATAACGCTAATGGCGCCGGCGCACATGCAGCAGGTCGCCTGGGGAGAAAATGAGGCTTTCCTGACCCTGAAGGATGGCAATATGCTGACCGCCCGACTGGTGGTGGGCGCAGACGGCGCGAACTCCTGGCTGCGTCAGCAGGCCGATATTCCGCTAACCTTTTGGGACTATCGGCATCATGCGCTGGTTGCCACCATCCGTAGCGCGGAACCCCATCAGGCCGTGGCGCGTCAGGTGTTCCATGGCTCCGGCATTCTGGCGTTTTTGCCTCTGAGCGATCCTTGTCAAAGTTCTATTGTCTGGTCGCTGCCGCCGCTCGAAGCCGAGCGGATGCAGCAGGTTGATGAAGCGACCTTTAATCAGGCGCTGTCGGTGGCGTTTGATATGCGTCTTGGCCTGTGTCAGCTTGAAAGCGAGCGTCAGGTCTTTCCGCTGATGGGTCGCTATGCCCGCCAGTTTGCCGGTCATCGTCTGGCGCTGTTGGGCGATGCCGCGCACACCATTCATCCACTGGCGGGGCAGGGGGTAAATCTGGGCTTTATGGACGCAGCGGAATTGATTGCCGAACTGCGCAGGCTGCACGCAGGCGGTAAGGATATTGGTCAGCACCTCTATCTGCGGCGCTACGAGCGCAGCCGTAAGCACAGCGCCGCGCTGATGCTGGCGGGTATGCAGAGCTTCCGGGAGCTGTTTGCAGGTAATAATCCGGCGAAGAAGCTGCTACGCGACCTGGGGCTGAAGCTGGCCGATACGCTGCCCGGTGTGAAGCCTCAGTTGATCCGCCAGGCGATGGGGCTGAATGATTTGCCAGAGTGGCTAAAATAGCCAACTGAAACAGGTTCTGCCACTCTCCTGCTCCCGGCATCCGCCGGGAGCACTGCCTCATTTGAAATATTCTAATTTCATTGCCTGTTTCGCATTAGTTTTTTTTATTCCAGGCATAGTGCGATGTAGTGAAATTGTTTTTATTTTTATCATAAATGTTATCTGATTCTGGTTTTTGACCCGAAAATTGCGCGATTGTGTGCGTTGTTTCGCGTTTTCCCAGTTGGACTCTCTGTCTCCTTCGTACATCCCTGGCGCCATTCGCTAATGTGTCTGCTTATGGTTCAGCCGTCCTTTCGGTGGTAAGTTCAATGCAAAGGTAACGTTTGCGTCCATGTCCGTTGTGGCATCGGCGCCGGGTTTCGCCCGTTGTTTTGGCGGACGAACATTGCCGCCCATCTGAATGGAAAACGAGGAAAAGATGGCTCAACAGACCCCTTTGTTTGAACAGCATAATCTCTGCGGTGCGCGCATGGTGGACTTCCACGGCTGGATGATGCCGCTGCACTACGGTTCCCAGCTCGACGAACACCATGCGGTGCGTACCGATGCCGGGATGTTCGATGTCTCCCATATGACCATTGTCGATCTGCGCGGTAGCCGTACCCGGGAGTTCCTGCGTTATCTGCTGGCGAACGACGTCGCCAAACTGACCAAACCGGGCAAGGCGCTTTATACCGCCATGCTTAATGCCTCTGCCGGCGTTATCGACGATCTCATTGTCTATTTCCTTGCCGATGACTGGTTCCGACTGGTGGTGAATTCCGCCACCCGTGAAAAAGACCTGGCCTGGATCTCCCGCCACGCGACTGACTACGAGGTGGAGATTACCGTACGTGACGATCTGGCGCTGATCGCCGTTCAGGGGCCTGACGCCCAGGCCAAAGCAGCCAGCCTGTTCAACGACCAGCAGCGCGCGGCAGTAGAAGGAATGAAGCCATTTTTTGGCGTCCAGGCCGGTTCCCTGTTTATCGCTACTACCGGTTATACCGGCGAAGCGGGCTATGAGATAGCCCTGCCCAATGAACAGGCGGCGGAGTTCTGGCAGCAGCTGGTGACAGCGGGCGTGAAGCCCTGCGGCCTTGGCGCCAGGGATACGCTGCGTCTTGAAGCCGGTATGAACCTGTATGGCCAGGAGATGGACGAAGGCGTATCGCCGCTGGCGGCGAATATGGGCTGGACTATCGCCTGGGAACCGACGGATCGTGACTTTATCGGCCGCGAGGTGCTGGAGGCGCAGCGCGAGCAGGGCACCGAACAGCTGGTTGGTCTGGTGATGACCGATAAGGGCGTACTGCGTAATGACCTACCGGTACGCTTTACCGATGCCGAAGGCAATTTGCGGGAAGGGAAGATCACCAGCGGCTCTTTTTCGCCGACCCTGGGCTACAGCATTGCGCTGGCGCGAGTGCCGGCGGGCATTGGCGACACCGCCATCGTGCAGATCCGCAATCGCGAGATGCCGGTAAAAGTCACTAAACCTGTTTTTGTGCGCGCGGGTAAACCAGTCGCGTAACCGATGTGATATCGCTTTAGCAAATTAGGGCCGGCCTCACGCCATATTGAAGGCCGCCCGCAGTGGATACCGAACAATTCAGGAGAACAAAAATGAGCAATGTGCCGAACGAACTGAAATACAGCAAAGAGCACGAATGGCTGCGTAAGGAAGCCGATGGCACTTACACCGTCGGCATTACCGAGCATGCCCAGGAACTGTTGGGCGATATGGTGTTCATCGACCTGCCGGAACAGGGCGCCACGGTTAGCGCGGGAGACGACTGCGCGGTCGCGGAATCCGTTAAGGCGGCGTCGGATATCTATGCGCCGGTGAGCGGTGAAATTGTCGCGGTAAATGATGAACTGAGCGACTCCCCGGAACTGGTGAACAGTGAACCTTATGAAGGCGGCTGGATTTTTAAAATTAAAGCCAGCGATGAAGCAGAAGTCGCTGCGTTGCTTGACGCCGAAGCCTATACCGCCCTGTTGGACGAATAATTTGCTCGTCATACTTCAGGCTGCAGGCACGTTGGCGGCGTGCTCTCACCCCGGGAACATAGTCATCTATGTTCCCGGGGATGTGCTCACTTGTCGCCTGTCCGCATCCTGAATTAGTGAGAGCAAACGTGGGGCCGGACATCTCCTGGCCCCTGTTATTTTTGCCCTTTGCGACCCGGAAGCACAGCTCATGACTCAGATTCTAAGCCAACTGGAAAACAGTGAAGCCTTTATCGACAGGCATATTGGCCCTTCCTCCGAACAGCGTAAGCAGATGCTGGATGTGGTGGGAGCCGACTCTCTGGACGCGCTGATTGCGCAGATAGTGCCAGCGGATATTCAGCTGGCCGAACCGCCCGATACCTCCGGGGCGGCAACTGAATACCAGGCGCTGGCGGAGCTGAAAGCCATCGCCTGCCGTAATAAATGTTTTAAATCCTGGATTGGCATGGGCTATGCCGCCGTGCATACGCCGCCGGTGATTCTACGCAATATGCTGGAAAATCCGGGCTGGTATACCGCTTATACGCCGTATCAGCCGGAAGTCTCTCAGGGCCGCCTGGAGGCGCTGCTGAATTTCCAGCAGTTAACGCTGGATCTTACCGGGCTGGATATCGCCTCGGCTTCTCTGCTGGATGAAGCGACCGCTGCCGCTGAAGCTATGGCAATGGCGAAGCGCGCCAGCAAGCTAAAGGGCGCTAACCGTTTCTTTGTGGCGGCGGACGTGCATCCCCAGACTCTGGATGTGGTTCGTACCCGTGCCGAAACCTTCGGTTTTGAGGTGATCGTCGACGAGGCCCGGCGCGCGGCTGAACACCAGGATCTGTTTGGCGTGCTGCTCCAGCAGGTAGGCACCACCGGTGAAGTTCACGACTATGGCGATCTTATCGCCGAACTGAAGAGCCGCAAGATTATCGTTAGCGTCGCCGCCGATCTGATGGCGCTGGTACTGCTGACCGCCCCCGGTAAACAGGGCGCGGATATTGCCTTTGGTTCCGCCCAGCGCTTTGGGGTGCCGATGGGCTACGGTGGCCCGCATGCGGCCTTCTTCGCCGCCCGCGATGAATTCAAACGTTCCATGCCAGGACGTATTATCGGCGTATCCCGCGATGCATCCGGCCAGACCGCGTTACGTATGGCGATGCAGACCCGCGAGCAGCATATCCGCCGTGAGAAAGCGAACTCCAACATTTGCACCTCGCAGGTGCTGCTGGCCAATATCGCCGGTTTCTACGCCGTGTGGCACGGCCCACAGGGGCTGAAGCGCATCGCGAACCGAATCCACCGCTTCACCGATATTCTGGCCGCCGGGTTGAAGGCGAAAGGATTAACGCTGCGTCACGAAAGCTGGTTCGATACCCTGTGCGTTGAAGTGGCAGATAAGGCGGGCGTTCTGGCCCGGGCGGAGCAGCGCGAAATCAACCTGCGCAGCGATATTCCGGGCGCGGTAGGCATTACTCTGGATGAAACTACCACCCGTCAGGACGTGCTCGATCTGTTCAGCGTGCTGACCGGTGACGATCATGGGCTTGAGATTGACGCGCTGGATAAAGAGGTGGCGCTCGACAGTCGCTCCGTGCCGCAGGCTATGCTGCGCGATGACGAAATCCTGATCCATCCCAACTTTAATCGCTACCACAGCGAAACCGAGATGATGCGCTACATGCACAGCCTGGAGCGTAAGGATCTGGCCCTTAACCAGGCGATGATCCCGCTGGGCTCCTGCACCATGAAGCTGAACGCTGCGGCGGAGATGATCCCGATCACCTGGCCGGAATTCGCCAGCCTGCATCCTTTTTGTCCGCCGGAACAGGCGGAAGGCTATCAGCTGATGATCGGCCAGCTTTCCGAGTGGCTGGTGAAGCTGACCGGTTACGATGCGCTTTGCATGCAGCCGAACTCCGGCGCCCAGGGGGAATATGCTGGTCTGCTGGCGATTCGTCGCTATCACGCCAGCCGCAACGAAAGCGGGCGCGATATCTGCCTGATTCCGAGTTCCGCCCACGGCACCAACCCAGCCTCTGCGCAAATGGCGGGTATGCAGGTGGTGGTGGTGGCCTGTGATAAGCAGGGTAATATCGATCTGGCGGATCTGCGGACGAAGGCGGAACAGGCGGGGGAGAAACTCTCCTGCATCATGGTGACTTATCCTTCCACCCACGGAGTGTATGAAGAGACGATTCGCGAAGTGTGTGAGGTCGTGCATCAGTTTGGCGGCCAGGTCTATCTGGATGGTGCCAACATGAACGCTCAGGTAGGGATCACCAGTCCGGGACACATTGGCGCCGACGTATCGCACCTGAACCTGCACAAAACTTTCTGCATTCCGCATGGCGGTGGTGGCCCAGGAATGGGGCCCATCGGCGTGAAAGCGCATCTGGCACCGTTCGTGCCAGGCCACAGCGTGGTGCAGATCGAAGGAACGCTGACCACTCAGGGGGCCGTGTCGGCAGCGCCATTCGGCAGCGCATCGATTCTGCCTATCAGCTGGATGTATATCCGGATGATGGGTGCCCAGGGCCTGAAGATGGCGAGCCAGGTGGCGATTCTGAACGCCAACTACATCGCCAGCCGCCTGAAGTCGGCCTATCCGGTACTCTATACCGGGCGCGATGGTCGGGTTGCCCACGAATGTATCCTGGATATTCGTCCGCTGAAAGAGCAGACCGGTATCAGTGAGATGGATATTGCCAAGCGTCTTATCGATTACGGTTTCCATGCGCCGACCATGTCCTTCCCGGTGGCGGGCACGCTGATGGTGGAGCCGACAGAATCGGAAAGTAAAATGGAGCTGGATCGCTTTATCGAGGCTATGCTGACCATTCGTCGCGAAATCGACCGGGTGGCGGACGGCGAGTGGCCGCTGGAGGATAACCCGCTGGTCAACGCGCCGCATGTCCAGCAGGAGCTGGTGAGCGAGTGGAACCACCCTTACAGCCGGGAGCTGGCGGTATTCCCGGCCGGGCAGCAGAATAAATACTGGCCGACGGTGAAACGCCTGGATGACGTTTACGGCGACCGCAATCTGTTCTGTTCCTGTGTACCCATCAGCGAATATCAGTAATCTAAAGTTCCCTCTCCCCTCGGGGAGAGGGCCAGGGTGAGGGGGAAATGTTCGCACATCTGCAGAGGAATAACCTATGACACTGGCACTGGTGACCGGCGCCAGCCGGGGAATTGGGCGGGCCACCGCGCTGTTGCTGGCCCGTCAGGGATACTGCGTGGCGGTAAACTACCTACGCAATGAAGCGGCGGCCTGTCAGGTGGTCGAAGAGATCGCCGACGCAGGCGGTAGCGCCTTCGCGGTACAGGCCGATATTGCCGACGAGCGGCAGGTGGTGACGATGTTTGAACAGCTGGATCAAAGGGGCCTGCCGCTCAGCGCGCTGGTGAATAACGCCGGGATTTTATTTCGCCAGGCGACGCTTGAACAACTGGATGCCGAACGGATCAACCGGGTGCTGGCGACCAACGTGACCGGCACCTTTCTGTGCTGCCGCGAAGCGGTAAAGCGCATGTCCCACCGCCACGGCGGGGCAGGTGGGGCTATCGTTAATGTCTCTTCCGCGGCGGCGCGGCTGGGAGCCCCCGGGGAGTACGTCGACTATGCCGCCTCTAAAGGAGCCATGGACACCCTGACCACCGGCCTGTCGCTGGAGGTCGCAGGGCAGGGCATTCGGGTCAACGGCGTGCGTCCCGGTTTTATCTATACCGATATGCACGGCGATGGCGGCGAGCCGGGGCGAGTGGATCGGGTTAAGGCGTCGCTGCCGATGCAGCGCGGCGGCCAGCCAGAAGAGGTGGCACAGGCTATCGCATGGCTGCTAAGCGACAGCGCCTCGTATGTTACCGGCAGTTTTATTGAGCTGGCCGGAGGAAAATAGCGCTTTCCTTCAGCGGGGCGCGGGCGCCCCGGTTATGATTAGGCCGTCACGTTAACGTTGCGGCCAATTGCCGGGTTCGATGGTAGTGAAGGCACGGATTCCAGCAGGGTGAGCGCAGTATCGGACTGCGAATTTATGGCTTTTTTGAGCACGGTATTGCCGATTCCGGTGCGTAGCTGCATCTGATCGAGCGTGGCCGACATAGAATCAATCTGAGCGACATCCATAATGGTTTCCTCGTCGTGAACAGAAGTGATAACCGGTCAATACGGCTACCCGTTATCACTATTATCGGGGCGGACTGGATAAAACTTTATCGCTATCAGTCCCCCCGGCGAGGGAATACGTTACGGCATGGGGTAAGGCGTATAAACCCCGGTCAGACTTTCCAGGAATGCGACAATATCATCCACATCCTTCTGGGGTAATGATGTCCCCACCTGATAGCGCAGCATGAGCTTCACGGCTTCATCCAGCGTAGCGACATCACCACGATGGAAGTAAGGAGCGGTCAGCGCTACGTTGCGCAGCGTCGGTACTTTCTGGCGTAGCCGATCGCGCACTTCGTGCGTCACGTTCATCCTGCCCACATCGGCGTCGGTAACTGTCCCGAAGGTGAAATCGCGCTTCAGTCCCAGCGGCTCGAACGAGCGTCCCCCCAGAATTATACCGGTGTGGCAGGTGGCGCATTTGTTGTCTTTAAATAGCTGCCACCCGCGTTTTTGCTGCGTCGTCAGGGCATTATCGTCGCCGCGTAGATAGCGGTCGAACGGAGAGTCCGGCGTGATCAGCGTTTTTTCAAACTCGGCGATGGCATCGGTGATGGTGGCGCCGCTGAGCCCCTGCGGATAAACGGCGCTGAATTCGCGGGTGAAGTTGCTGTCCTGGTTGAGCTTGTCGATAATCTGCTGCCAGGATTCAGAAGCCATCTCAACAGGGTTAAGCGGTGGCCCGCCGGCCTGGGCCCGGAGCGTGGCGGCGCGACCGTCCCAGAACTGTTCGACGTTAAAGATCGCGTTAAAGACGGTAGGTGCGTTGATGGGGCCGACCTGGTTTCTGACCCCGAGCGACGTCTTTCTGCCATCCACGCCGCCCGCGCCCAACTGGTGGCAGTGCGCGCAGGAGATGGAGTTATCACCGGACAGGCGCGGATCGTGATACAGACGAAAACCCAGGGCCACCTTTTTCCCGTCAACCGGCAGCGAACGCGGTACAGGCTGGACTGGTTCATTACGGCGCGACTGCGCCATATCCGGCGTAGCGTAATATTTCAGGCGCTGATCCTTCACCCATTCGAGCATGGTGGCGCGTTCGCTATCGCTGAAACTGCCTGCCCAGTGCAGTGCGGTATAGCGGGTCGGCGGCATGGTCTGATGCTCCATAACCCACTCAATTTTACTGAGATCGGTCTGAGGCGCAGGGCTATCCTCCAGCAGGCTATGCTTAACCGGCTCCAGGCTAAAGGATTTGTAACCCAGCGCCATATCGTATTCCATCAGCTGTCTGGCGATGGGCAGCGAGGCGTAAAACGGCAGGTCGGAAGATATTGTATGGCAGTAGTCGCAGCCCTTTTCACGCATAATCCCCAGTACGCGGTTATTGAGCTTTGAGGCGGATTTCTCCGGCAGTGCTGCGGCGCTGCGCTGTTTGTCGTGCTGCCAGACATAACCCACCAGACCAAAGTAGCAGACGGCGACGACAGCCAACAACCCTGTCCCGATTTTGGTTATTTTTTTCATTGTCCTGTTATCCCTTCAGTGGCAAATAAAGCGCCGTACCGAAAACCGGCAGGATCATAGTGGTGGTCTGCGAAGGGAAGAGGATTGATAAGTATCAAGAAGAATGACTGGTTACGTCTATCGCTGTGATAGCTTTTAGCGAATGAGTAACAGACGTATGGATAACGCCGCGCTCTGGCGGGCGCGGCGCAGGAATTACAGCGTTTCGCCGTTGCTGGATATCACCTGCTGATACCAGTAAAAGCTCTTCTTACGGGAGCGGGACATATCGCCGCTGCCGTCGTCGTGCTTGTTCACGTAGATAAAGCCGTAGCGCTTATCATACTGGCCGGTGGTGAAAGAGACGCAGTCGATACAGCCCCAGGGCGTGTAGCCCATAAGCTCCACGCCATCGTAAGTGACGGCCTTTTTCATCTCCTCCACGTGGGCGCGCAGGTAATCGATACGATAATCATCGTTGATGGTGCCGTCCGCTTCCGGGGTATCCACCGCGCCGAATCCGTTTTCCACGATAAACAGCGGCTTCTGATAGCGTTCCCATAGTTCGCACAGCGCGTAGCGCAGGCCCACAGGATCAATCTGCCAGCCCCAGTCAGAGGCTTTTACATGGGGGTTAGGCACGCTGCCCTGGAAGCCGGAAAGCGCGTCGCCGCTGCCGCCTTCCGCCTGTACGGCATTGGTCATGTAGTAGCTGAAGCCCAGATAGTCGCAGCAGCCTTCACGCAGGATTTGCCCGTCGTCCGGCGTCATCTGAATGTCAAAGCCGCGACGCTGCCATTCGTTCAGGACGTAGGAAGGGTAGTATCCGCGTAGCTGAACGTCGGTAAATACGTAGCGTTCACGCATTGACTCCTGGGCGAACATTACGTCTTCCGGTTTGCAGGAGAACGGATAGAGCGGCACCATAGCCAGCATGCAGCCAATTTTCATCTCTGGATTGATCTGGTGGCCAATCTTCACCGCCATGGCGCTGGCCACAAACTGGTGATGCATCACCTGGTACATGGTCTGTTCCGGATTCTCATGTTCGGTATAGACCACGCCGGAACAGCAGTATCCGAACAGCGGTGCCCGCCAGTTACGCTGGTTATTGATCTCGTTAAAGGTCATCCAGTACTTAACTTTGTGTTGGTAGCGTTCAAACACCACCCGGGCGAAATTCACGAAGAAATCCACCACTTTACGGTTAGTCCAGGCGCCATACTGCTGTACCAGATGCAGCGGCATTTCAAAGTGGGAAAGGGTTACTACCGGCTCGATATTGTATTTCAGCAGCTCATCGAACAGGGCGTCGTAGAACTGCAGACCTTCTTCGTTTGGTTCCTGCTCGTCGCCTTTCGGGAAGATGCGGGTCCAGGCGATAGAGGTGCGGAAGCATTTGAAGCCCATCTCGGCGAACAGCTTGACGTCTTCTTTATAGCGGCCGTAAAAGTCGACGGCTTCGTGGTTGGGGTAGTATTTTCCTGGCTCGACGGACTGAGTGATTTCCCGGGGGATGCCGTGGGCGCCGCCGGTCAGCACATCGCAGATGCTCGGCCCTTTTCCGCCTTTATTCCAGCCGCCTTCCACCTGGTGCGCAGCGACCGCGCCGCCCCACAGGAAGTCTTTCGCAAGGGTCAGTTTTTTCATATTCGCCATTCTCTTTCAGATACCGTAAATATGATTAAATAATAAGGCGATAGAACTGCCTGATTATTGATGTTGAGGCTGAGTCTAACAAAGGAAAATAAAAAGTCACGATATAACAAATAGCAGGGAAAGTGACATGTTACTTATAAAAAACACCCTGTTTTTTTATTCGCTATTTTCTGACCAGGCGGCGGCCAAGCGATTCCAGGATATAGATAACCGGGATCTGGGTGGTGATGTCATAACCGCCGTCCAGACGGGTCTGGGGGATGTGCCACGAGATATTAAAATCGGCCAGCTTCGCCAGCCGTGAACTATTATGGCTGGTGATGGAGAGTACTTTACAATGATGCAGATTGAACTGGCTGGCGAAGCGCAGAATCTCTTCGGTTTCGCCGGATACCGACAGCACGATGGCCAGCGCGTTACGGGCCATATCGCTGGTAATCGGGAAATAAGGATCGTCAATATGATTACTGAATTTTCCCACATTAGAAAAGTAGCGGGCGCCATATTTCGCCATGGCGCCGGAAGTACCCACGCCGACGAAAATAATACGATCGGAAGCAAGAATAATCTCTGCGGCGCGATCGAGCTGGGCATCGAATTCCGCAGTGTTGATACCATTAAAATAGCGGATGATTTCACCAGCGGCGAATATATCCGGCTGTGGGATGTTTTGTTCCAGCCAGAGCTTAAAGCGGATACGGAATTCGGAATAGCCGTCGCAGTTTAGCTTGCGGCAGAAGCGCAGCACCGTAGTGGTGGAAACCCCCGCCGCTTCCGCCAGCTCGCGGATGGTCATGTACATCACCTGGTCGCGATTTTTAATGACAAAGTGGTAGACCGTCATCTCAAGATTATTGAGGCTGGCGATGGCGGCATGGGTGAACATCGACACGGTGGCTATTCCTCTTGCGGCGGCCTTAACGCAGCCAGCCTTTCTGCTTAGCAATCTGAAGCTGGCCTTCCACATAGCGCCACAGCTCGGGCAGCGTGTCGGCCACGTGGGCGTTGCGCTGTATAACCTGCTCCAGCGCAATGTTATTTTCCAGCCAGCTGCGGCCTTCATTATGCAGATTCTGCAACACCGGCAGGATGCGATCCAGGGCGCCGGCAAAACGGGCATCCAGACTTTCACCCGCTTCGTATTCCTGCCAGAGCCGCAGGAATTCGTTCGCCATAGGTTGAGGCATTAATCCGAAAAGACGTTCGGCGGCCCGGGCCTCCTGCTCTTCCACCGCTTCACGGCCCGCCAGGTCGTAAACCAGCACGTCCCCCACATCGATCTCCACGATATCGTGCAGCAACGCCATTTTCACGACCCGACCGATATCGACCCCCTGCGGCGCGAACGGTTGCAGGCTCAGGGCACCCATCGCCAGATGCCAGCTGTGCTCGGCGGAATTTTCGCGGCGGCTGTTGCCGATAAGCCGGGTTCGCCGCTCCACCTGTTTGAGCTTATCCAGCTCCATAAGAAAGGCGATAACCTGGTGCAGGGCATCGGGGGTGAGGGTGGCGGTCATTTCAGGGTCTCCGGTTCGGGGCTACAATGTTCTGATTGTAAAGGAAAATGCGTGGCTACGCGATGTACAGCGCGGGCAGTTACAGGCGGTCACACAATTATTTTGAGCTAACAGTTGTTCGCTGGAATTGTTTGCGGTTATGCTGGGATCGCTAATTTTTTTCGTCATTACCTCCACGGAGTTGCAACTCGTATGGCCCGAAAACCACTGATCGCTCAGGGATACTCGCTGGCTGAGGAGATTGCCAATAGCGTTAGCCACGGTATAGGTCTGGTCTTCGGCGTAGTCGGACTGGTGTTGCTGCTGGTACAGGCGACTGACGCTAACGCCGGCGCGACCGCCATCACCAGCTACAGCCTGTATGGCGGCAGCATGATACTGCTGTTTCTTGCTTCTACGCTCTATCATGCTATTCCTCATGAGCGCGCTAAGCGCTGGCTGAAGAAATTCGACCACTGCGCTATTTATCTGTTGATTGCCGGAACCTATACGCCGTTTCTACTGGTAGGCCTGGATTCCCCACTGGCTCACGGTTTGATGATTGTTATCTGGAGCCTGGCGCTACTGGGGATTCTGTTCAAACTCACCATTGCCCACCGCTTTAAAATACTGTCGGTCATCACCTACCTGGTGATGGGCTGGCTGTCGCTGATAGTGATTTATCAACTGGCCATCAGGCTATCGCCAGGGGGCGTTACACTACTGGCGGTAGGCGGCCTGGTCTATTCGCTGGGCGTTATCTTCTACGTTTGCCGCCGCATTCCTTATAACCACGCCATCTGGCACGGTTTTGTGCTGGGGGGCAGCGTTTGCCACTTTCTGGCGATTTATCTCTATGTCGGTTGATGGCTGCCCCCGGTAAAGGGGGCAGGATTATCACTCTTCATCCAGCGTGTAGGGCAGGGGAGCGATCGCCAGTTCGCCGCCTTCGTCCCCATGAACCCGGAACAGGCTTCCTTCTTCCATATCATTATTCATGACTACCTGTACCAGCAGGCGGCCATCATCCAGACGTACGGCTGCCAGCACGGTACCGGTACGACGCCAGTTTTCGCCCATCTTCAGTTCCATGCTTTCACCGGCTTCCGGCACCCGACCGGCCTGGCCTTCCAACAGCCACAGCGCGCGTTTGTTGGCGCCGCGGAACTTCGCGCGCGCCACCATTTCCTGGCCGGTATAGCAGCCTTTTTTAAAGCTGATGCCGCCCATTACCTGCAGGTTGGTGGCCTGAGGAATAAACTGCTCGCTGTTGGCGCTGTCGATAACCGGCAGGCCGCCTTCGATGTTCAGCGCCAGCCACTGGTCACTATTGTTAAGCTGGGCTTCGCCGCGTAGCGCTTCCGTCAGCCGCTCGGCTCCGGCAACGTCGGTGACGACCAGGAAACGCTCCGCAGGCCACGGCAGCCACATCAGTTGGGTCGCCCCATCGTTAACCAGCGGCGTGTCGGCATCCGGAAGCTGGTCAAACAGGTTGGCCAGTGCTGAACGTGCCTGGAAGCCGGCCACGCCCAGCAGCACGGCTTCGTCGTCCGCTTCAATGGTCACTTTAGAGAAGACCGCGTATTTCTTCAGCGCGGCGAGCTGTGCATCGCGCACGCTACGACGTTCAATAAAAGCAAAGCCGCCATTGCGACGAAGCAGGCGCAGATTGCTCCACATTTTTCCTTTAGGATCGCAGTGCGCTACCAGTAAGTGCTGGTTTTCCGTCATCAGGGAGACATCCGCAGTGACCTGCCCCTGCAGATACTTTTCGCTGTCCGGCCCGGTAACGGTCGCCAGGCCCCAGTCGTCAAGGGTCATCAGCGTAAGGGGCAGGCGTGCGCTGGCGCCGGGTTGACGGGGAGGAAACGGATTGAAAGCCATAGCAAAGTCCCAAAGTTGACTCGTGATGAATATCACCTAATGGTAAAAGAGCCGCCTGCCAATGCAAGCGCTTTGATAGCGCGATTTGTGCCGTTTGCAGAAACAACGATCCAGGGCGCAACGTGATGTAAAAACAGACGTCCCGATGAAATATTTCACGGAAATTCAGCGCAGGGTGCAACATTCAGTAATGGAAATTGCAAAAAAACAGTTACACTAGCTGCCGTCACCCAACTGTCTGTTAAGCAGGTAAGAGAGTATGGATATCAATAATAAAGCCCGAATCCACTGGGCTTGTCGCCGCGGCATGCGTGAACTGGATATCTCCATCATGCCCTTCTTTGAATACGAATACGACACCCTCAGCGATACCGACAAACAGCTGTTCGTTCGCCTGCTGGAGTGTGATGATCCTGACCTTTTCAACTGGTTGATGAATCACGGTGAACCCGCGGATGCGGAATTACTGCGTATGGTACGGTTGATTCAGCAGCGGAACCGGGAACGTGGTCCTGTGGCAATGTGATCTTCGGGTTTCCTGGCAGGCGCAGTGGCTCTCTTTGCTGGCGCACGGAATAGCTGCGATCGCCATTCTGCTCCTGCCATGGCCTTTGAGCTATATGCCGGTCTGGCTACTGTTGATAGCTCTGGTGGTGTTTGACTGCGTGCGTAGTCAGCGACGCATTCACGCCCGTCAGGGCGAACTGGTGCTGCTTGACGATGACCGCCTTAAGTGGCAAGGCAGAGCCTGGGCGCTTTCTGGCAGTCCACTGTCGCTACCCGGCGGCATGCTGCTGCGGCTTAAGTGCCCGGAAACCCGGAAGCGCCAACTGCTATGGCTGGCGTCGGATTGTCTGCGGGAAGAAGAGTGGCGCAGTCTGCGCCGTCTGTTGCGCTCCCGCCGTTCGCGGAACGATTAATGTGCAGGAGGCGGGCGGAGCGTTCGCCGCTGCTCAATCAGGCGAGCCGTTCCGCTATCTCCCCCAGAATCTGCTCGCACCAGGCCTGGATGCGTTCATCACTCAGGTCATACTGATTGGTTTCATCCAGCGCCAGCCCCACAAACAGCTGGCCGTCGGCGATAATGGGCTTAGGGCTGGTAAATTCATAGCCTTCGGTCGGCCAGTAGCCAATGAAATCCACCCCTTTAGGGGCCAGCTTGTCATGCAGCATACCCAGCGCGTCCAGGAACCATTCCCCGTAGCCCAGCTGATCGCCCATGCCATACAGGGCCACAATTTTGCCCTGCAGATTCAGGCTATCAAGCTGGCCCCAGATGGCCTCCCAGTCCTCCTGAATTTCACCAAAGTCCCAGGTAGGAATGCCGAGGATCAGCACATCGTACTGCTCCATTAGCGCCGGAGCGTCGTCCTTCAGATTATGCAGGGTAACCAGTTCAGGGCCGATGACATCGCGGATTTTTTCCGCCGCCATTTCGGTATAGCAGGTGCTGGAGCCGTAAAAAAGGCCGATATTCATAGCGATGACTACTCAGTTATTCAACGTACCTGAGCGCCAGTGTATCAGATTCTGTCAGTGATGATTTATCCTTCAGCCGACTCAGCCACGAACCTGCATAGCGCTTAAATTTGGGTATAATGCAGGTCTGCGTATAAAAGAGAGCCAAAAGTGGAACAGGATTTAGCCCGTATTGAACAGTTTCTCGACGCGCTCTGGCTGGAGCGCAGTCTGGCGGAGAATACGCTCAGCGCCTATCGTCGCGATCTGAAAACGGTGGTCGCCTGGCTGCATCATCAGGGAAGCGATTTGCAGAGCGCTGGCGCGCCGGAGCTCCAGGCGTTGCTGGCCGAACGGGTGGAAGGCGGCTACAAGGCCACCAGCTCTGCCCGTCTGCTAAGCGCGCTGCGCCGCCTGTTTCAGTATCTCTATCGCGAAAAATTACGTTCGGACGATCCCAGCGCGCTGCTTTCGTCGCCGAAACTTCCCCAGCGTTTACCCAAAGATTTGAGCGAAGCACAGGTGGAACGTCTGCTTCAGGCGCCGCTGGTGGATAATCCGCTGGAGCTGCGTGACAAAGCGATGCTGGAGCTGCTTTACGCGACCGGCCTGCGGGTTTCTGAACTGGTTGGCCTACAGCTTAGCGACGTCAGCCTGCGCCAGGGCGTGGTTCGGGTAATAGGTAAGGGCAATAAGGAACGCCTGGTGCCGCTGGGCGAAGAGTCGGTATGGTGGCTGGAAAATTATCTGACCCACGGCCGCCCCTGGCTGTTAAACGGCCAGACCAGCGACGTGCTGTTTCCCAGCCAGCGCGGGCGTCAGATGACGCGCCAGACTTTCTGGCACCGAATTAAACATTATGCCACGCTGGCGGGAATCGACGGTGATAAGCTATCGCCTCATGTGCTGCGCCATGCGTTCGCGACCCACCTGCTTAATCACGGGGCGGATTTACGCGTGGTACAGATGCTGCTGGGGCACAGCGATCTCTCCACCACCCAGATTTATACTCATGTGGCGACCGAGCGTTTACGTCAGCTGCATCAACAGCACCACCCGCGGGCGTGAGTGCTCCAACACGACAAAGGATTATTGATGAAAAAAGGTTTTGTTCTCTTTTCGCTGCTGGCGGCAAGCGTAGCCGGCACCGCCCACGCCGATGACGCCGCCATTAAACAGACCCTGAGCAAGCTGGGTATGGGGCAGGCGGATATCAAGGATGCGCCGGTGGCCGGCCTGAAAACCATATTAACCAACAGTGGCGTGCTCTATATCACCGAAGACGGTAAACACCTGCTACAGGGACCGCTCTATGATGTGAGCGGAGGTCAGCCGGTTAACGTGACCAATAAAATGCTGATGGGCAAGCTGAACACCCTGAGTAAAGAGATGATCGTCTATAAGGCGCCGAAAGAGCAGTATGTGATAACGGTGTTCACCGATATCACCTGCGGCTACTGCCGCAAGCTGCATGAAGAGATGAGCGACTATAACGCGCTGGGCATTACGGTGCGCTATCTCGCCTTCCCGCGTCAGGGGCCCCAGAGTCAGGCCGAACGCGATATGAAGAGCATCTGGTGCGCCAGCGATCCGCGTAAGGCCTTTGACAGCGCGATGAAAGGCGGAAAAGCGGCTTCCGCCAGCTGTGATATTGACCTGACTCAGCATTACGCACTGGGCGTTCAGTTTGGGGTTCAGGGCACGCCGGCGATGGTGTTGAGCGACGGCACGCTGATTCCGGGATACCAGGGGCCGAAAGAGCTGAAGGCGTTCCTGGATCAGCACAAGAAGCTGACGGCGGGCGGGCAGTAACGGGTGAAACAGCAAACGCAACTTCGGCGCCGGGAGCCGGATGCTTCTATTGTTTTCCCGGCGCAGGTACCGCCGTTGCTGCAGCGGCTATACGCCAGCCGCGGCGTGCGCAGTATGGCGGATCTGGAACGTAGCGCGAAGGGGCTGCTGCCATGGCAGCAGCTTAACGGTATGGCGCAGGCGGTAAAACTGCTGCATCAGGCGCTCACCGATAATCTGCATATTGTGGTGGTGGGGGACTTCGACGCCGATGGCGCTACCAGTACCGCTCTGAGCGTTCTTGCGCTGCGTGCGTTTGGCGGCAAACGGGTAAGTTACCTGGTGCCGAATCGTTTTGAAGATGGTTACGGCCTGAGCCCGGAGGTTGTGGATCAGGCTCACGCCCGCGGCGCGCAGATGATAGTGACCGTGGATAACGGCATTTCATCCCATAGCGGCGTGGCTCGGGCTCACGAGCTGGGGCTGCCGGTGCTGGTGACCGATCACCACCTGCCGGGCGATATTCTGCCAGCGGCTGACGCCATTATTAACCCTAACCTGGCGGACTGCGACTTCCCGTCGAAATCGCTGGCGGGGGTGGGTGTCGCCTTTTATCTGATGCTGGCGCTGCGTGCACACCTGCGCGATTGCGGCTGGTTTGAACAGCAGAGGGTGGCGATCCCCAATCTGGCGGAATATCTCGATCTGGTGGCGCTGGGAACCGTGGCGGATGTGGTGCCGCTCGACGCCAATAACCGAATTCTGACCTGGCAGGGGTTGAGCCGTATTCGCGCCGGGCACTGTCGTCCGGGCATTCGCGCGCTGCTGGAGGTGGCGAACCGCGATCCTAAGCGCCTGAATGCCAGCGATCTGGGGTTCGCTCTGGGGCCGCGCCTGAACGCCGCTGGCCGACTGGACGATATGTCAGTCGGTGTGGCATTGCTGATGAGCGATAGTCTGGGCGAAGCCCGGATGCTGGCCAACGAGCTGGACGGGCTGAATCAGACCCGTAAAGAGATAGAGCAGGGGATGCAGGCCGAGGCCATGGCGCTGTGTGAATCCCTGAGCCGAAACAGTGATTCGCTGCCCGCCGGGCTGGCGCTCTATCATCAGGAATGGCATCAGGGGGTGGTGGGGATACTGGCCTCCAGAATCAAAGAGCGTTTCCACCGCCCGGTTATTGCATTCGCGCCTGCGGGCGACGGCACTCTGAAAGGTTCCGGTCGTTCGGTACAGGGACTGCATATGCGTGATGCCCTGGAACGTCTGGATACCCTGCATCCAGGTCTGATGATGAAGTTTGGCGGCCACGCCATGGCGGCAGGTCTGTCGCTGGAAGAAGCCCGCTTCGAGGAGTTTCGCGAACGCTTTGCGGCACTGGTCAGTGAATGGATCGATCCGGCGATGCTCCAGGGCGAAGTCTGGAGCGACGGCCCGCTCTCTTCGCAGGAGATGACGCTGGAAATGGCGGAGCTGCTGCGCGATGCCGGTCCCTGGGGGCAGATGTTTCCGGAGCCGTTGTTCGACGGAAAATTTCGCCTGCTCTCGCAGCGCATCGTTGGCGAACGCCACCTGAAAGTGATGGTGGAACCGGTTGGCGGCGGCCCGCTGCTGGACGGTATCGCGTTTAACGTCGATACCGCCCTCTGGCCGGATAACGGCGTGCGTGAAGTGATACTGGCCTATAAACTTGATGTTAACGAGTTCCGCGGTAATCGCTCGGTACAGTTGCTTATCGATACGCTCTGGCCGTTGTGAGGGAGTGCTCCATCGGCGCGACGGAACTATAAAAGCCGCGCCGAATCCGGTAGACTTGCTCCCTTATTTCTGAACACTTTTCACTAAAAAGATTGACGACCCATGTTTGAAATTAATCCGGTAAAAAACCGCATCCAGGACCTCAGTGAACGTGCCGACGTTCTTAGGGGGTATCTTTGACTACGATGCCAGAAAAGAGCGTCTTGAAGAAGTAAACGCCGAGCTGGAACAGCCAGACGTCTGGAACGAACCCGAACGCGCCCAGGCTCTGGGTAAAGAGCGCTCTTCTCTGGAGGCGGTCGTTGAGACCCTTGACCAGATGAGTCAGGGCCTGGAAGACGTGGAAGGTCTGCTGGAGCTGGCCGTTGAGGCAGAAGATGAAGAGACCTTCAACGAAGCCGTCGCCGAACTGGATCAGCTGGAAGTTAAACTCGGTCAGCTGGAGTTCCGCCGTATGTTTTCTGGAGAATACGACGGCGCCGACTGCTATCTGGATATCCAGGCCGGCTCTGGCGGCACCGAAGCCCAGGACTGGGCCAGCATGCTGCTGCGCATGTATCTGCGTTGGGCGGAAGATAAAGGCTTTAAGACCGAAATCATTGAAGAGTCGGAAGGCGAGGTCGCCGGTATTAAATCTGCGACTATCCGCATCGCTGGTGATTATGCCTACGGCTGGCTGCGCACCGAAACCGGAGTTCACCGCCTGGTACGTAAGAGCCCGTTCGACTCCGGCGGCCGCCGCCATACCTCATTCAGCTCCGCGTTTGTCTACCCGGAAGTGGATGACGATATCGATATCGAAATTAACCCGGCCGATCTGCGTATCGACGTTTACCGTGCCTCTGGCGCAGGCGGCCAGCACGTTAACCGTACTGAATCGGCGGTGCGTATCACCCATATCCCCACGGGGCTGGTGACGCAGTGCCAGAACGATCGCTCGCAGCACAAGAACAAAGACCAGGCCATGAAGCAGATGAAAGCGAAGCTTTATGAGCTGGAAATGCAGAAAAAGAATGCTGAAAAACAGGCGATGGAAGACACCAAGTCTGATATCGGCTGGGGGAGCCAGATTCGCTCCTACGTGCTGGACGATTCGCGCATTAAGGATCTGCGTACCGGTGTCGAGACGCGCAACACCCAGGCGGTGCTGGACGGCTCTCTGGATAAATTTATTGAAGCAAGTTTGAAAGCGGGGTTATAAAAACCACTATGTCAGAACAACAGCCTCAGGGCACTGAAGCGGCGGCCGAGCTTAATAACGAACTACAAAACCGTCGTGAGAAGCTGGCTACTCTGCGCGGTCAGGGCGTGGCTTTTCCTAACGATT
This sequence comes from Rosenbergiella sp. YN46, assembly GCF_036620675.1. NCBI lineage: Bacteria > Pseudomonadati > Pseudomonadota > Gammaproteobacteria > Enterobacterales > Erwiniaceae > Rosenbergiella > Rosenbergiella sp. YN46. Next base: position 9,940 of record NZ_JAZHEE010000038.1, on the reverse strand, counting down.
TCCGCCGTGACCACACTTCCGATGAGCTGCATCGAGACTACGACGAAAAACAGAACGAAGAGCTGGAAGCGCTGAACATCGAAGTGAGCCTGGCCGGGCGCATGATGACCCGCCGCATCATGGGTAAAGCCTCTTTCGTTACGCTGCAGGATATGGGCGGCCGCATTCAGCTTTATGTGGCGCGCGACTCCCTGGCCGAAGGCGTTTATAACGAGCAGTTCAAAAAGTGGGATCTGGGCGATATTATCGCCGCTCGCGGTAAGCTGTTTAAAACCAAAACCGGCGAACTTTCCATCCATTGCAGCGAATTGCGCCTGCTGACCAAAGCCCTGCGTCCGTTGCCGGATAAATTCCACGGTCTGGCGGATCAGGAAACCCGCTACCGCCAGCGCTATCTGGATCTGATCGCTAACGAAGAGTCACGCCAGACCTTCCGCGTTCGTTCTCAGATCCTGTCCGGCATTCGCCAGTTCATGGTGGATCGTGGCTTTATGGAAGTGGAAACCCCGATGATGCAGGTGATTCCGGGCGGTGCTTCCGCGCGTCCGTTTGTGACTCACCATAATGCGCTGGATATCGATATGTACCTGCGTATCGCGCCAGAGCTGTACCTTAAGCGTCTGGTGGTCGGCGGCTTCGAGCGGGTGTTTGAAATCAACCGTAACTTCCGTAACGAGGGCGTTTCCGTGCGCCATAACCCTGAGTTCACCATGATGGAACTCTATATGGCCTACGCGGATTACAAAGATCTGATTGAGCTGACCGAATCGCTGTTCCGCCAGCTGGCGCAGGATGTACTGGGCACCACTCAGGTGGTTTACGGCGAGGAAACCTTCGATTTCGGTAAGCCGTTCGAGAAGCTGACCATGCGCGAAGCCATCAAGAAGTATCGTCCGGAAACGGAGATGGCCGATCTCGATGATTTCGATAAAGCGAAAGCGATTGCCGAAAGCATTGGCATCAAGGTGGAGAAGAGCTGGGGCCTGGGCCGCACTGTGACCGAGATCTTCGAAGAGGTGGCGGAAAGCCATCTGATTCAGCCGACCTTTATCACCGAATATCCGGCGGAAGTCTCTCCGCTGGCGCGCCGTAACGACCAGAATCCGGAAATCACCGACCGCTTTGAGTTTTTCATCGGCGGCCGTGAAATCGGCAACGGCTTCTCGGAGCTGAATGACGCGGAAGATCAGGCGCAGCGCTTTGCCGACCAGGTCGCGGCGAAGGATGCGGGCGACGATGAAGCGATGTTCTTTGATGAAGATTACGTCACCGCGCTGGAGCATGGCCTGCCGCCGACTGCCGGTCTGGGCATCGGTATTGACCGTATGGTGATGCTGTTTACCAACAGCCACACCATCCGCGATGTCATCCTGTTCCCGGCGATGCGCCCGCAGAAGTAATGCATTGATATAACGTGCGCAAACGCCTTCCCAATGTGGAGGGCGTTTTTGTTTCTGGCTGCGGGCGATGCTAATATAGCGGTCGTTTAAGATTCAGGCCGAGAGGACGAGATTTGAGCAGGGGACGCCCGCTAACCACCCGACTTTTCAGTATGCTGTGCTTGTGCCTCAGCCTGCTGCTGACCGCCTGTTCTTCGAATAAATCCCTGCCGGAGCAGGGCAGCTACAGCGGCCAAACCTGGACGGTGAAACGCGGTGATACTCTGTGGCGCATTGCCTACAGCAGCGGCAGCAGCGTGAAAGAGCTGGCCCGCCTGAATAATCTTGCCCCCCCTTATACCCTGGCTGTTGGACAAAAGCTGCGCCTGAAAGGCGGTGCCGTGGCGTCGAAAGCCACCCGTACCGCTAAAACCTCGTCCCGTAAAACCTCCAGCGGCGCTGTGGCGAAGGCTACGCCGCCGCCGGCAGGCTCGCGCTGCTGGCGCTGGCCAGCCCAGGGCAAAGTGATACTGCCGTTCTCCAGCGCCCAGGGAGGGAATAAAGGTATCGATATCGGCGGCCAGCGCGGCGCGCCTGTCTATGCCGCAGGAGCTGGTAAAGTGGTCTATGCCGGTAACCGCCTGCGCGGATACGGTAATCTGATTCTGCTCAAGCATGGCGAAGACTACATTACCGCTTATGGCCATAATGAACGCATTCTGGTAACAGAGGGCCAGCAGGTGAAAGCCGGGCAGCAGATCGCCACTATGGGCAGCAGCGGCGCCAGCCAGGTGGGACTGCATTTTCAGATCCGCTATCGTGCCACCGCCATCGACCCTCAGCGCTATCTGCCGCCTTCGTGCTGACCTGCGCTTAAAATACCAGCACTTAACGGAACAGGGGGTTGCCAGAGGAAAGGGAAGGTCTATAATGCGTTACGCACTCCCGATGCGGGCGTAGTTCAATGGTAGAACGAGAGCTTCCCAAGCTCTATACGAGGGTTCGATTCCCTTCGCCCGCTCCAGCCCTTTAAAAGCCTTGTAACTCAATGAGTTAGCTCTAAGGTAATGTGACCAAAGTACCGCTATTTACCCTGATAGTTGCCGCGATTTGTTGAACGGTGAATAGGGAGTTTAGCAAAGCGCTGGCGGTCGTTCCACTGGTCATACCGCGATAGCCCAACATGAACTGAAAGCCGCACATCCGGCATGATTCCCTGAAACTTACAGCGAGGCACATTTTGCCCGATGCTCCCTTATGCCACACGTCGAGATGACGTTGCAGGGAATAAACAGGTTTATGGTGATTTCGTACCTGCAAACGATATGCAGGCTCTGTCTCCGTTTGGCTCACGGTTCCTTAGCGATACACGAGCGCCCTGATAAGCCACGTTGTAATGACATAACCCCGGATGATGTCGCGCCGCTCCGCTTGATGTTGTATCACCAATCGGGCATTAGGTTTGTTATGCCTAAAATCAGGGAGAATGGGGCAAGGCTGGAGAGATCCAGCCTTGGCGGTCATCTCACTTTCTTGAAGATAAGCAAGGCCAAAACAAGGCAAATGGCGCTACCGACAAATGCAGTAATTAAGAGGTTATCCGCTGACCGCGATAAGTCATCTATGATCGCTTCACATAAACGGGCTTCCATCTGACCTGTTGAAGGGGGGCCGTTGTATTTCCGGGTTAGTCCAAAATCAAGCACTGGTATCATCAAGGCGATAGAGTAGATGGCGAATACTAAAGCAATGCCTCCCCATCGAAGGATAGCCTTTGTCCTATTCGTCAATGTCATACGAACCACCTAAAACGCCGCCAATCGTGCCACCAGAATAACCCGAAGATGATCCAATCGCTGACGCACTGTTAGCAAGCCCTTCCTCCACTTGTCCTGTGAGGCTTTCAGAGTTCAGCTTGAAGTGTTCTATGTTCGGATACTGTTCTCTAAATGCGTTGGTAACTTCCATAACGTTCATTGAGGACAGATCGCCGCTCTTCTCCATCAAGTAACGCTGCAAAGATACGGGAATAGTGAAATCTTCTTCATTGTCGATACGAAGTTGCGTTGTTGTTGATGTGTAACTGGTATCGAAGATTTTAGTCCCTGCTTCTCTGATCACTTGCACTGTGTGGGTTGTGCAGTTGCTACCAGTTAGATCATAAACGTCAATCACCTTTCCGCGCCGTTTGGTACGATCTCCCATCGCATCCGTGAAAACTGGTGTTTTACCGGAGTTCCATAGAGATTCAAAAATCCTGCGGGTTTCCTCAGGTGTAACGTCATCGATCTGGAATACTCTCGCTTGGTATTTGTAGAGTTCTTCGCGGTAGTAAAGACGAGCATCATCGCCAGTTAGGAAGTTAAGAATCCCATCACCCGTTAATGTAGCGGGGCCTTTCCTACCAAAGCGCCCGTAGGTGTATACGTAGATCGAGTTATTTTCATGCACCGAAACGAAAGCGTGTCCTGCATCGGTGATTTCTGTCCAGATGTAAACGCCGTTCAATAGATGGTTATCTTCTGGCTTGCAGGTGTCAGCAAAGCTGTTTTGCTTCTTCGCTACTTGTGCGTGCTGCTCTGGTTCTTGTACTGAATCAGGTGCGGCTTTTGCTGCCGCTGATGTGGATGTTGCTCGCACCGGAGTTTGATAAGGGCCATGTTTCATAAAAGTATGGGTGGCGATGAAAAAAGCCTTGCATGGGCAGGTTGAACGGCTATAGATCGTACTCGCGGCTAACTGCCCGTGAATGTACTCTCCAGGGTATCCACCTGCCACGCTGTAAATACCAGGGTGTTTACCGCAGGATACCTGGCAGCCTACTGTTGCCTGTCTGTTTAGATTCGGGCCAATCTGCTTCCCTTTCGGGTGTCCGGTTAGTACTGATCCCCCGCATGTTGTTTTATCGCCTTTCACAACCCAAAAGCCTGTAGCCATTTTTTGAAACCCTTATTTTTAGAGTGCCGCAGGAGTGAGAAAATCGGCTGGCATTGCAGGGCTATTGTCTAACTGGCACAGGAGAGCATAATCTTGTGGGGTGCTGATGATCACATCACCGTTATCAAGCTGACTTCCTACGAGAGCATAAGAAAGGCCGTTGCCGTTTGTATTGACTGACCCTGACCCGTTGATGATTTTTGCGCGTGTTCCGTCAGGATAAACAACGTAATCACCCACCATTGCCCGGTTAACCTCGCTCCCGTCTTCAAGAGTAAATGAGTCGTTGGCGCTGGCTTTCTCAATTTTCCCACCGTTTTGGGTGAGCGATCCAGTAGTGGCAAAACGCCAAATTGCCATTAAAGAACGGTCTTTCATTTCTTCAACATGGGATCTGAAAATCTGGCGTTGTTCTTCGTCCGCGTTTGCCAGTTGCTCTGCGCTAAATGGATTCTTGAACGATGCGAGCACGGATGGGGTAAGTTCATTGGTGTATTGCTTCATAAGTCCCTCTACTTGCTATGGAAATAATTTCAGTGGCTATTTTACAAACAATGACCACATGAGCAACAAGTATTAGACTTAAGCGAAATTACGTTTTGTAACAACCAGTAAAGGGGGGGGGGGTAGTCCTCCTCGAATGTCCCGGTGTATTTGTACTAGTTAGAAGAGCTGGGCATTACTGCCTCTGTAAATTACAGCGATGAAACACCCACCCCAAGCGGCTCTCAGGGACTTGTGCGCATGAAGTAATGCGGTTGTACTGGGGATGTGCGCACAACCCTCTACAAGCCGCATTCTACCGTTAGCCTGTAGCTAAATCCCCGGCTTGAAAAATTGAATGTTTGTACGTGGGCCTGCCTCAACTTCAATGGCCCCCAATTCCCCCGTATGGCCTGCCGCGCTGGCTGGCTTACCTTTATTTGCTGGGATGCTTGCCTTTCATGCTCTGTCTGGCTGTGTATTGCTGTAACGCGCTGTAAGCCATTCTAAGCGATTCTGTGTAATGGGTAGTGTGGATTGGGTAGGGTTGGGGTATCGTGCTGTCTACGTGGCTGTGATTGGCTGTATGGCTGTCTGTGTGGCTATGGTCATGGGGCGTTGCATTCCGTGATGCTGTTTCTGCTGCGGGCTGTGTCTGTCTCATTCGGGTATACCGGATTGGGATGCGCTGTCAGAGTCGCAATCAAATTAATTTAATACCCTGTTGACTAGACATTTGAGGTGTGATCTCATCCGTGTCTCGATGTGATACTTCGTTGCGACTTGGAGGGGAGTCATGATTAATGTCCGTCTGTACGCGAGGGCATCTACCGCAGAACAGCACGCCGACCGTGCCGTTCCTGCGCTGGAGTCTTTCGCTAATGAGCGGGGCTGGGCTACTGTTGCGCGATACATTGAGAACGCCAGCGGTGCGCGACTGGAGCGCCCGGAACTGATGCGCCTGCTGGATGATGCGGATGCTGGCGATGTCCTGCTTATCGAAAGCATTGACAGGCTAAGTCGTCTTACACAAAAGGAGTGGGCGACCCTGAAACAGAGGATTCAGGACAAGGGGTTGGTTATCGTTGCCGTTGACCTGCCGACTTCATGGCAGTTGCTGAACGAAACCGCGTCAGAGCTAACCAGCGGCATCCTGAGAGCCGTTAATGCAATGCTGATTGATATCCTCGCTACAATGGCTCGCGTGGACTACGAAACGCGACGGGAGCGTCAGCGACAGGGCATTGAACGAGCCAAAGCTGAGGGGCTTTATCGTGGGAGTCAGAAGGATACCGCCGCCCGTGTGACCGTCAGAGAAATGCTGGCGCAGGGCGTGAAACCGGAGCGCATCATGAAAGCAGCCGGGATAAGCCGGGCGACGTTCTACCGCATCAAGCGCGAGCTTGCCGCCAGCGCCGAAGGGTGATGCTGTTCGATGCCATGAGGCGATCTGTGCGCCTCTCTGCGGGGGTTTGAGCTGTTGGGTGTGGGATTCCCGCCCTAAGTGATTTATCGCCTCAGAGATCGTTATGCTGCGTCTGGGGCTGTGCTACTGCTGCCGGATGGGATTGCCGGGTGATGGTGTCTGAATGACCTACAGCCGAATGAGGCGCTACAACTGGCCTTTGCTGTCCTGTGGGTGATGAATGACCTACATTATTTACAGTCATTTCAAATGGTTATGTTTTTGATATTGAATTATGTGTATGATTTATATTGATTTTCGTTCTACTCGACTGCGGAAGGTGGCCGAAGACGCTGGCGGGGCTTCAGCCATGCCCAAGGATGAGGGCACCTTCTGACTGCGAGAGCTACGCTTGAGAAGTTCCGGGGTGAGGGCGGAGAGGGGATCTACAGCTAATAGGTTACATCCTCGGTCAGTGCTGAGTGCGTCACTGGGCTATGTTAACGATTTTTACTCCTAACCAATTATGTCTACACCCCCTTCTCTCCTTTACCCCCGCGCTGTGCTTCTTGCAGTGCTCCAGCCCGCTCCATCGCCTTTGGCTCATTCCCGGACTTCGCCCGCTGCGATGCTCGGTCCTCCACGCAATCGTGCTTGCCGGACTGGCAACCCGACGGGTGTAGTAATAGTGACCCGTACCTAAGTAATTCTGGATAATTAATAGTGCTGTATTTTATTCGGTAGTAATATTTCGGTATTAAATATGTAGCTTGTGTAGTTCATTCTAATTCAGCTCTTATATATTCTTTTTATCTGTATGTAGTATCTTCTATATCTCTTATCTGTATTCTGAATATTTTCTCTATCATTGTTCATCGTCTCTCACTCTCCGCCTGTCGTCGGTTCCTTCGTTCCTCTTCACCGCAAGGCTTATCGTTCTCTTTGTTCACTGCCTTGCTCGCTTACAGCATACCATCCTGTGGATACTATACTGTAATACATACTTTCATAATTACTCTTTAAATACAGTTGCTTATAATTATGGTGCTGAGGCTGATTTGTCGGAAGTTAATCGATTGAAAATTAATCATAATTCGGTATTGGTTCAAGCGAGTAAATAAAATGATCAATTATTTTAGAATGTCGGAATTGACATTCTTTGTTTTTGTTGGGGGACATAATCCGAAGCTGAATATAATCCCGCAGAACTTACACGTAGAGCAGGCCAACAACAGGTGATTGATGAAATCCGAAGGAAGATTCCGGGGTAACGTTATGAAAGTATCTATTACAGAGGCACAAAACCACACACTCATGCCGACAAATGAAAGTAAGTGCAGTAGAGGCACAAACCCGCTGGCAGCAATCAGATGCGCAGCCTTGCGGAAACTACCGCCTACTTTTGAAAGTGCATCTAACCAAGGGAAAGGGCGACGCCTGCGCCGACTCCCTTCTGACGAAAACCTTTTCCTGATTCTGGAGCTTTTACCATGCCAACGAACTTACAGCGCCTGCTTGCTCAGGCGGCTGATGCTGACCCCTTGAATACTGAGATTGCGGATGCGCAACAACTGGTTGCTGATGGAATAGTCGTCCCTCACTCGAAGCAGTGTCCGGTTAAACGCCGACCAGTGAAGGCTGCGCTTAACACTGGTTCCGGGGATTATTTTTACAATGCGGATGGCTCTGTTATGTCCTTTCGGGAATGGAAAGAGGCGCACGGTATCGGTCGCAAGCGGCACAAGCGCCGCGCTGACACTGGCACCCGTCAGGTCATCCAGCCCGGTGATGCAATTCACTGCCGACGCGTCGAGATTGAGCAATGGCTGAACAAGAAGCCAGCCCGGTACGCCGAACCGCTGCCACCGAACTTCCCCGGTGTTCGCGTTGGTGATGATGTTTTGAAGCCCCGCGAACATACGGTACGTGAATCGACAACCGGGCATAACGCATTTATCAAAGCCTGCCGCGATTTCCTTATTTGCGATGATGTCACCCTGAGAAGAATCAATTATGCGTTGCTCGGGTACACCAGCCCGGTCTAAGCAGGTAATGAAGTGGCCGCGCAGGGAGTGGAAACACTGGCGCTCTGTGGCCGTTGGTAGCACCCGGCGACGTAAGCGGGTAAATGTCTGCGAATACCACGGCCCTCGTTTACCATCCGCACGTTTAATTTTGTTGGCTTGGGGTAGCAGGTACTCCCCGCTGTTCTGTGCGAGGTATTTATCAACAATGCCAAATATCAGCGAATGGACAGGGACGTACCTTATGCCCGCCTTTGTTTTTGATTTGCTGACGTAGAAGCACCGCACGCCTTCAATTGTGACGATTTCAGTACGTTTGAGACTGGCGATTTCGTCGAGACGCATACCGGAATATAAACCGATTATGATTACGTCTCGTATCTCGCTACCTGCCTCTTTTATTAATGCCTGTAGCTGGTGTGGTTCAAAGGGTTGATAACTTTCATTCGTCTGGCGGGCTTCCAGATTGTGGCCGTGAAAGGGATTATCTGGGGCGATATTGTCATATTTACGCCGAGCGAAGTCATACAGCGTTCCTAAGCAGGTTAGCCAGTTTTGCAGCGTCTGGCGGGAAAACTTATCTTGATTCGCTTCCAGAAAGTCAGAGACGAGACGCCGCCCGATTCCGTTTATAGTAATGGTTGGGCGCTTAATTGAATTAGTGAAGGCCGATACAGCGCGAGCGGATTTACTCAATGTTGAATAAGAGCGTCGAGCTTTGTATTGCTCCGCATATTCTTTACTGACGTCTGTCAATTTGGGTGATGCTGGTTTCCCTCGTTCTGCTGGAGTAGTTACGGGCGCGGTAATGTCGCTGGATATTCCCGCCAGTAAGTGAAGATCTGAAATAGCAGAATGAATCCGGTTAATGGGGTTATCCGGTTTCATCATTAGCTGGAGCTTACGGAACTCTAATAAGTATTGGTCACGGAAAATGCGAGCTTGCACGATGTCCCGCGTGCCTGTCGATTTCTTGAGAGAGCGTCGTCCGCCCCACAAGTGGCGCATGTACACCGGGATATAGATTTGAAAAATGAATATTTCATCCTTGTTTGCATAAAGATAAGAAGTCTTCTTGATTGGCATGGTAATTACCTTGTAATCTACCGCTACCAACTACCGGGATAAGTACCACGATTACTTATTTTGGTTCACAATTCATAGGGTTAGTAAAGAGGGTTCGATTCCCTTCGCCCGCTCCAATGATTTTTTACGCTTAGATTAAGCTGAAAATCCTTATATTTCCAGTGGTTAGAAAAGGCGGTTCTGGCTCTGAGGTGAACCCTCTTACGTTCTACCCTGACGACTACCGCGATTTGTTGAATAGTGATCAGGGCGTTTAACAAAGCGCTGGCGGTCGTTCTACGGTCATACCCCGATAGTTCAATATGAACCCTATGCCACACCAGGGCTCTAAAATCTCCCTAAAACCCCAGGCTTACCCACACTTAGCGCGGTGTCCCATAATGCTACACGTCGATATGGGCTCAGTAATACCGGGGCGGGGTCAGTCCAGATACACAATTTAAATTACTGTCTCAAATAATACAAAAAAATAGCCTTATTTTTTCTTGGATAACCAACAATGTCGAAATTAACTACGTATAATGCCGGTCATCTCCAAAAATAACCCCTTGTAGTGGCATAGTTAATCTGGCCACCTGAACAGAGGTGATATCATCGCCTCATAGACAAAAACAGGTGACATTATG
>NZ_JAZHEE010000037.1:0-39485 GCF_036620675.1 Rosenbergiella sp. YN46 | reverse complement strand
CGGTTCCAGCGGCTTTTGTGTTCTTCAGGACGGTAAAACCATTGTTTTTTCTTCGATGCCCACTTACAGCCCATTTCTTTTAAAATATCTTTGTGTTCTTTAGTTTCTCCGCTAATCCAGACCCAATTACCAATAACTTCATAGACAATCCCTTTAAGGCCGGATAGCGTATTCAAAACTTTTTCCAGATCTTCACCGTAGTTGTAACGTGCGTTTTCATCTGTGCTTTGAAACTGATTAATTTTATCAATGTTAGCCATGAGAAAATCAAAAGCTGTATTTACGGCCTTCATCAGTTCAGCACCTAATGGATTACGATCTGGATGATATTTCAAAGCCGCTTTTTTATATGCAGCTTTGATATCCTTCTCCGTTAATTCACCTGACAAACCAAAAACATTTAATGCTTCCTGAATATTCATTTTTAGCTCCCGCCCGTGTGGGCTTCTGGAATCTGGCAGGGAACCATTCCCAACCAACAAACTCATTATACCATCAAATGATGGTATATCAACTGCTAATTATTCCCGTATTCATCGTTAATACCTAGTGACTACAGTATGAAAATACTGTGAGATTTTTACTGGCCTGCCCTCAGCCCGCTTGTATTTATTCTTAACGTTCTGCCAGGCTGCATTGTCATTACATGGGGGTATATAAGATGCTCATTCAGATAAAGCATACACCGCTCGCCGCAGCCGAACGACCGAGCGTAGCGAGTTAGTGAGCGAGGAAGCGGAAGAGAGCCATTGCTAAATCAGGAACCGGACACACTCGGCTTAAATTTTTGCTCTAAAAATCATTATATAGGAGAGTTTCACCAGCGTTTGTATGCCATACAACTTGCACAAACCCGTAATTAATACTATAGTAATGCTTACGGTAACATGGATGCATTGAGTGTCATGGGAATTTATTTAACACCTGAATTTGAGACAGAGCGGCAGAAGGCCCGCATCAGCAATGCCATGTTGTGCAAAGCGGCTAAGGCTATTTTTTCTGGTCTGCCGGGTGATCCACTTGGAAAATTCACCTTTAAAAAGCGCCTCGGCTTGCCCGGAGTAGGAGCCAGAGATGGAGCACGATCAATCGTTTTTTTCAATGATGGCGACAACATCTTCTTTTTTGATATGTATCTGAAGAGTGGGCTTTCAAAAAAGAAAGGAAAAGAGCTTGAAGATGATGAAATTGATGCTTACTGCAATATCGCAAAAGATTTTATCTCAATGAGTCCGGCAACTATAAATAAGCTTCTGTCTGATAAAGAACTGATCGAGGTAAATTGTGATGACTGAACGTCTGAAACGCATTCAAGGTATGGCTGAACGCTATAACAAACTAGGCGTGGTAAAAGATGAAACCGTAGCTGCAATTGATGCAGCGGTCGCAGCCCGTAATATCCCGGCGATCCGAGTTATGACCGGTAGCCAGATAAAGGAAGTCCGCACTCGCTACAACATGTCGCAAGCGGCATTGGCTATAACAACCGGCATGTCTGTAGAAAGCGTCTCCAAATGGGAGCGAAACGAAAGCAAACCGAATAAGGCTGCTCTGCGAATCATTAACATCATCGATGCTAAAGGGCCACAAGTGTTCATGGCATAAGCCAGTAATGCTACCGTAAGAAAGGGAAGCCGCTTAGGCGGCTTTCATTTTACTGGAGGAAATACATGCTCGATATGCGATTAGGGAATGATAGCGATATACCTTTTATCATGAATTTGGTGCGTGATGGGATAACATCAGGTGCATTTTTTTATTTTGGTGGCAAGGGCTTTGAAACAGTAAAATCTGAGCTTGAGAGCGTTACTCGAAAATATAGAGATAATATTCCCATAGGGGATTATCTCTTTGTCTTTGACGCGCAGTTAAAGCGAGAACCGGTGGGTTTTGCCCTGCTTACCGGGCGTAATGATTTTGCTGGCCGCGCTTCGCATCTGGAGATCCGTATGTTCGCCGTTGCAGCAGATAAGCAGGGTAAAGGTATTGGCAAAAATATGCTTACCTCGATTATTGAAGCTACTCCCGGTCACAGGCTGGAAGCATCCTGTCTACCTCCATCCATAAAAATGATGAAGTTGCTGGCCGGAAGTGGGTTCAAGCTAATAAATACAACTCAAGGCGGTAAGAAAACGTACCGTTTTGTAGATTAGTTTAATCAGCGAATTACGTCACAACTGATAGTACTGTTTAAGTATCCCTATACCGAACTGGCAGAATCCGGTACTGTTTATCTACATGACACCAACCCTAACCAGACCAGTATCACCAAAGGACTCTAACAGTACCATGTCCATGTTTGTTCGCGCCTACCTTCGGGCTTCCACCAGTGAGCAGGATGCTCAACGTGCCCGCGATATGCTTGACCGCTTTGCTCATGAGCATAATGTCATCATCTGTAACTATTATGCTGAGAATGAATCAGGCGCACGCCTGGAGCGTCCCGAACTTTTTCGTTTGCTCAATGACAGTCGCCCTGGTGATGTATTACTCATTGAGGACGTCGATCGGCTTTCTCGTTTAAAAGGAGATGAGTGGGAGAAACTTAAAGCGATCATCCGTCAGCGTGGCGTGTGGGTTGTGGCCGTCAATGTTCCCACAACCTGGCAGCACCTTTCTCCCAGAGCCAATGAATTTGACAGCCGAATGTTTGCGGCCATCAATGATATGTTGCTCGATATGCTGGCCGCTATTGCACGGCGCGATTACGAACAGCGGCGGGAACGTCAGCAGCAGGGCATAACCAAAGCGAAAGCAGCGGGTAAATACCGTGGGCGGCAGGTCAATAAGCCGCGTTACGATGCTATCAACCGGCTATTGTTGAGCGGTAGTTCCTGGACTCAGGTTCAGAAAACGATAGGTTGCAGCCGAAGCACTATCAGCAGTGCCATCAAATATGCAGCCAGCCAGATTGAGGCTAAAACTCCAGAAGAAACTCATGTGGCCTCCCCTGCCCCACATTCTATGACCTTGTTTGTGTCGATTGAAAATGGCAGTAAATTTACCCGTGGGAAGAAAAAAACCAGAGAGTTGATTGACTGGTTCATCGAAGCTGAATTCGACGGTCAAATTTTGGGGGGGAATGAATACCGGATACCTCTGACTGCTGAAAACAACGATCAGTTGAAAGAACAGGTAGAGTATTTATTTAGTGAAATTAATATGATAGCAGATGATCGCAACTGTCTTGTCATTGACTGTCTGCTGACCAATGACCAGACCGGCCGGGGGTGGGATGAATATGATGGAAGGTGGCAAACATAGTCACCTATAGGTTTAATAGACCTAAATCGCAATTTAGGTCTGTAGTAATTTTCACATAATATGCAGTTGCAACAATGTTATAATCCAATTAATTTAACCTATATCAATATCATTTTAATATTAAAATGATTTACTGATTGGTTCCACCAACAGTGGTTCCACGGGTAATGAGTTGTTTTACTGCCATCCTGATTAGTGCCGCTCTTGATACCCCCTCTTCTGTTGACATGATATCTAAAAGCTCGATGACATCAGGGTCAAATGTCACTGTAATCTGCTGTCGCTGACCTTTGACGACTCCCTTTTTTTCGGCAGGTGTTTCACTCTTAATGCCATCGGGAGCCTGATTTATGAAGTTACTAATGGTATCTACTGGTTCTGCCTTGACTACAGGCTTTCTTGTAATAGCCATATGAAATCCAAATGAGTTTATTTTAATATTACTTTAATTCTAAAACAGTATTGAAACAAGAGTATCTAACTCTGTTTTTGCTGCCTTCTCATGAGCACGCAATTTAAGCTCGGAAACAGACCTTCCGCTTCCTGCTGCTGCTGCAAAAACTTTCCTTTGCCTGATTGTGTGATCCAGTAATTGTATGTCTTCGTTATAGTCTCTCATCGCATCCAGCATATCGGCATTATCATTGCTGCGAGGATTGGGATCAGCACGGTTGAGTAAAGAGAATGCTGTTAAACCGTCTCGCACACTTCTGGCATCACGCACCAGATTGACAACATCTTCCATAGCCCACACCTCAAAACTACCAGGAACGAAAGGCACTACGAGAATATCAGTCAGCGTTAATGCTGCACGCATTGCTGTAGAGTCCCTACCTCCACATTCAATGATCACCTCATCAAAATTAGATTTCTGTTGTAAAACCTGCGTCCTAAGAATTGGGCCGTCAGGAAAATGAGAACATGCTAAGCCTGGTTCTAAACCCGCCTCACTACGGATCAAAATTGCTGTTTGCGAGGAACCCTGCCGGTCTCCATCAACCAGCCATACACGTTTACCTAAGCGGGCACGTTCTACTGCGATGTTTACTGCGAGGGTAGACTTCCCCACACCGCCTTTCGTATTTGCAATTGTAAGTATCATCTTAATTTAATCCATTTTAATATTAAAAACGATGAATTGACGCAGCTATATTAAACCCTCCGCAAGTGATGTCAATAGGTATTTTGATGTTTTACCAATAGTATTTTAATATTAAATAGATAGTATTATAAATGTTAAATGATATCCTTTTAAGGATAAACACTCATCCCGCATTATCCTCTGGCAGTCGCTCGCTTTGCGGCTTTACATCCGAATAGCTACATATTTCCTACTGGCGAGCAGTGCGCAGCCAGTTATTTAAATGCCGCAAAGCGGCATGGAGGTGCCAGCCAATTCTGAATATAGCTTTACTGGTGAATGGCACCGTGACCCGGCGCAGCCGGTTACCGTTCTGATAGGTTCTGCCAATCCATCCCTTCACCCTGCCAGACATAAACCCGCTAAAAGCGATACAGAAGCTTTTGTGCGCTGTCGGAGTGGTCACGACAAGGCGTAGCCGCAGTCGGGGCGTATCTCCGCGTTAGCGGGCCGTCAGGGCCGCTTACGGGCGTATTAATCCAGACCTTCCAGCGATACTTCTAAAAGCGACTTGGTTCTAGTTACAACATCCATCATTAAAAGCGACGCTGTTCCGGCCTCTGGCCGGGGCGGGGCCGCTTTTCAGTGGTGGGCGCGGTGATGAGGTTACAGATGTGCACGTTCTGGTTTTGCGGAAGCGTATCCTGAATGCTGTAACTAAATTCAGTTGCCTTACAGTGCCTGTCGCGTAGCGACGGGAGGTAACTTTGCTTTTACCGAACCGGCGCGGACGTGAGTCCGCTGCAAGGGCGGGCATTCTCTGAGGCTGTCCACAGGGCAGACGATGAACAGGTTATTTGTTTATATGAAAAACATAAAAGGTATTTAAAAGAAGTACTGAGCAGGTTTTTAAAGGGAACCACGCACTTTGAAATCAGGTCGGCTGGCGCTCTGTGAGCATAACGGTTGTAACCTTATGGAAAAGTCCCTTGCAGTTACGTGTGGGTAACTGAATTCATCGGGCAAAGATGGCACTGGCGACAAAATTTCAGCACTGTCTGGCAGGAAAAGTGGAGGGATCATGGATGGGCGTCATGCCAGTTCGCTCAGATAATAAGCAACGGTGAGTAACAGACGTGCAGAACCCTCCGGCGTCAGCCGGATTAATGAAAGGAGAGGGGATCAGGTGGTGGCCGTTGCCAGCCGCGTATAGTTGTTGCCACGGGACATCAGCATTCGCTCTTTTACACGCCTTGCCTGTTCCCGACGCACGGCGTCCAGGTTGCCGGTAAAGCGGCCCTCGGCAATTTCCCGCGTCAGTTGCCGCTTCACGATAGTTTCAATATCGCGGCGGTTACGGTCAGCGTCACGGCGGGCGCGGGCGCGCTTCAGCCCGTGCGATTTGCGTTCGGACTGGTAACTCCGGAACCGCTCACGCACGAACTGCCAGGCTTTGGCTATCAGTTCGTCCATGTCCAGTCGGGGGAGATGTTGTTTTTCACGCTGCTGGTTTTCCCACTCCACGCGACTGCGCCTCGCGGCCACAACGGCCACGTCAGAAACATCCAGCGCCGAGAACAGGGCAGGGGTGAACGTAATATCGGTTGGAATGTTACAGCCGATCTGCGGATCATACTCTGTCTGGTAGGTAATCAGCCCAAGCTCAGCCATAAACTTCAGCGCCCGTGTGGCACGGGTGATGGACAGATTGCCGTTTTTCGATTCTGTGGCCAGCCCGCACTCGATGGCCAGATTGGTGATGGAACGCTGGACGCGGTTGGCCAGTGGGTCGTAGTGGAAGCACAGCCCTTGCAACAGCGCATCGATGGCACGGCGGCGTAACAGTGGTGGCATACGGTGACGCACACCCAGCGAACGCGCAAACGCAACGTGCATGGAGAAATCGAAGCGGGACGTGAAGCCTTCGGCTTTCGCCATCAGCTTACGGCAGAACGGCAGCGTCTTTTTGCCCTCACGCGGGGCGAATTCCGGATTTGGGTTTTTGACCTGCCGGTAATGAGTGAACAGGGTCTGAGCGTCAGCCACACCTTCCTGCACTTATGTTGCACAGAAGGAGTAAAGCGCACAGAAGGTATTGCGGTTTTCTACGCATGTGCATATACTCCCTGCATAGAGCAACAGCTTCTATGCAGTTTTAGTAGGCCCCGATAATCTTACGAGTCACCAAACTTAAGAAAGATTGTCGGGGTTTCGTTTTTTCTGGTTCCGGATAAACATCTCATCAGAACCAGTTCCCTGCCACCTTACGGCGTGGCTCACCAAAATTTCTTTACTCTGGACAGCAATTTAGCACCGATTCATTCTGCACTCAAGAATGTTCACCCATAACGTTGTTCACTTCTGTGGGACACCGGCATCGGCAATAAGCCGACTGATCATTTCTGCCTGAGAAACACCTTCAGCCTCACACAGGTTTTGTAACCGCTCTTTCATAACTGTTGGAACGTAAACTTTGATTTCTTTATGGGTTTCTTTTCGGCGCTCCATTAGTGCTTGTTGCCTTTCAGACACAGATAATGGATTACCTTTTCTGTAAGCACGTTTCGGTGAGGAAGTTGCTGCATTTACGGCTTGCGACATCTCCGCCTCCCCAAGGATCAAAAAAGGATCGTCCCGTGGAGAATACTACAGAATCGGTAAATCAGCGACTTAACTTTTATCGAAAAGGTGATCTGTGTTGGCGCACGGATCACCCCTTCCAGTGAAAGGTCATCTGTACGCCGTTATCAGTAGGTCGATTGCCAGTCTGTCCCCATTTCCCAGCGGGACTGCCAGTGAGACAGATACTGGCTGGCGATGGCGGGCATAAAGCGCATCACCACCACGTTCTCCGAATTTTTACTCGCTCCCGCTCTGCTGAAGTTATAGCTTCCTGACTCAACTGTATGATTATCAACAATTAAAATCTTATCGTGCTGGATAGGGAAGCGGCTGTTTGTCCTCAACGGAATACCGGCATTCACAATCAGATTCATTGCCGCCATGCTGGCTCTGTTGTGGTTGCCTTTCTCGTCGATAACGATTTTTATATCCACGCCCCGTTGATGCGCGGCAATAAGCGCTTTCATTACGTCCGGATCGGTGAAGGAATAGGCCATCATCCGGATACTCTGCTGCGCGGAACCGATGGTGTTCAGCACCAGAAGACGGCCAGTCCCTTCAGGAGAAAAACCCACCTGAATATCCGGAGCCGTCGATATCCCCGCGTCGGCGGGGAAGGGCAGAGAAGACAGCAGGGGAAGACAAAGAAAGCTGGCCCTGACCAGTCTTCCGCATGAAAATAGCATCATCATGATTCCTTTGGATTTTTAACAGAAACGCCGGGGGCGGGTAAAACTTGCTTTTACCCGTTTCCGGGGTTGACCAACTGAGCGCAGCGAAGGCGGTAGCCCTGCTCCCGACCGGGGAGGCAATATGCTATCCTTCCGCGCGACGAAAAAAATGGAGTGGTACTGGTTGACTGTCTTTTATCAGAAACGCCCGACCGAAGAACTAATGCATCTGGCATGGTGCCTGCTGGTAGCGATAAAGCTGTCGCAGAAACAGGGCAAAATTCGCACAGATTTACAGATACACATTTTCATCATGCAGTGGCTGGCTGCCGCGCAAAAACGCAAGCTGTTCCCCCGCTCGGTCGCACAGGACATTCTCTGGCTTCTTGACCAGGGGAAGCGCTACGGTTTTGGTGCCAGGCTGCACCGCAAGGTGGAGTACATCTGGCGTTCCAGTACGGGCGAACTGGCGAAACAAAGCGTGTTATTCCGCTTCACGTATTTTATTGAAACGCTGAAAACAATGGGCTGGCTGGACTTTCTGCTGTCACAGCAGGAATGGCGTAGTTATCACAGGGAATCAGCAACGGCCAGCGCGGTGTATACCCCCAAAGCAGAACTCCATCCTGCATTCAGTGACAGTGGCGAACTGATTAAACCGCTGGAGATCCGCTTCACCGGTGATATTTCAGGCGTATTTCCGTTACTTGAGCAATGCCATTTAAAAAGCGAACAGCGACCTGATGAGGAAGGCTTTTCCGTTATCCGGCTGCTGCCGGAAAAGGCATAGCAACTGGCGTCAGTCCTCGAAAGATTTTTCTTTCACGATGTCCCGCTCGATCTGCTTCAGATGAAGTGACTGATCGGGCTGACTCTCTGCTTCCGGCGCTTTCTCCGGCGATTTATCGCCCAGCGCCGCCGCAATATCCCGCCCGGTAAGCGGATATTCCTCCTCTTTCAGCTTACCAGCCAGCAGCCCGGTATGGATATCATCCTCCGGCTCGCTGATGGCGGCGAGTACCTCTTCCGGACGAATATCCTTCTCACCTTTACCCTGTTTTTCCAGGGCTTCACGGGCAAGTCGTTCCGCCTCCTGTTCAGCGTTCTCCTTCGGCTCAGGAATGAAGGGAAGGGGGTCTTCCGGTTTTTCTGCCACATTGCGGGCAAACTGCGAGGTCAGACTGTCATCGACTACCTGATCAGCGCCGGTGATGCGGCTGATATTGAGCGGTAAACCCTCGCCCTCCATCCTGACGATCACGCCGCTGTCGGGATGCTGCTGTGCAAGCTGCAACCCTTCAGGCAGGCTCTCCGCGATGCGGTTTTCCCCGTTCCGGCTCTGCTGTATCCCTGCAAACCTCGCATCACTGCTGCCAATGACCCGAAAATCACCGGGTAAGGACACGCCGTTACGCTCATCTGCATTTATCGTCAGAATAACCACGCCTGAACGGTTGCCGTTGCTGTCCCACAGCGCGAATGCCAGCCCCGGCTCCGGATGCCGCCTGACGCCCGGCACAAACAGGCCCTGTGATTCGCCTTCAGCCAGCCCGTAGGTTTTCAGCAACGCCCGGCCAGCGGCAACATCGGCAAGAGGGGAGGCCCAGGACAGAATCCCCTCTGCCGTCCTGCCCGCCCGATCCTCACCCGCCATCAGATAATCATGGGCGGTACGATCACCCTTGTTTTTACTGAGTTCAGCCAGCCATCCGGCTCTGTCATCGGTGTAAACCTGCACATGCTCTTTTGTACGGGACAACGTAACGTAACCACTTTCCTTTGTTGCCATTCGCTTTCGCCCTCCTTCAGTCCCTTCAAGCGTAATGACAAACCGGGAACTGGCCCCCTGAGCACCGTATGCCGTGACGGCATACCCCAGGTCGGTATGCATATCTGCCGGGTCATTCAGGTCAAGACGACGGGTAAGCTGACCATCCTGGCTGCGAAGGATCATGCTTTGTCCGTCGATCTGTTCCACGTTCCAGAAGCTGTTTCCGGTATAACCGCGCTCGGCATCAGAACGGGTAAAACGCATTCTGTCGCCCTCACTGACGCTGATAATCCTTGGCTGATAAATCTGTGCATCCTCGGTGCTGTTCTCGAACGGTGACAGGATTTTTTCCCGTCCGTCATGGCTGATAAGCGTCACCAGCCCGCTCTGCCGGTCAGTGCCGCCGACCGTCCAGTATTCCCGGTTAATCAGGGCAACTTTTCCCGTCAGAGCGGCCCATCCCGTCAGGCTCCGAAGCTCATTGTGCCGGACGCGAACCGGGTCAAGGACGGTTATCTCCTGTTCGTTTATCGTAATGCCAGCCCTGTACAGATTGTCATGTATCAGGCGGTTTATTTCCTGCCTGTCCGTATTGAGATGCGCCACCGTCAGTGTATTGTCGCGGGCTTCGGCTGTTCGTCCCGCAAAGTCAGCCGCTATTGCCTCCGTCACGCTGGCGGGCATTCCTGCATCACGTAACGCCTGGATCTGTTCTTTATCCGGACTGACCTGTTCAACGGATGATGCAGGAACGAATGCACCGGCTTCACGCGGCACCACATCCGGTGTGACATTTTCGGCCTTTTCCAGCGCGAGCGCATGTTGCCCTTCAATCATGGCATATACCACTTCCCGAAGTTCCGGCGTCTGGCGCACAATCTCCTTCATAATGGCGGTATCAACGGCGCTGCGCTGCTGCATCAGCCGGAACGGCTGTCCCGGCTCGATGGCCCGCAACTGAGCATCATCCCCGCTGGTAATGGCCCGCCCGCTGCCGGTGGCGATGGCCTGGTAAGCCTCACTCATCGCCCGGTTGCCAATCATTGACGCCTCATCAATCAGGAACAGGGTATTGCTGTAGTCCGGTTTCTCACCGTTCATCCGGGCCTGTCTGTCTTCCCAGATAAAGGATTCCAGCGTCTGCGCCCGGACGCCCACGCTTTTCATTTCCTCAACGGCCCGGTGAGTCGGAGCCAGCCCCACCACCTCCGGTCGCTGGTCGTCCGGCAACGTCGCCATTGCCGCCAGCATGGCTTTAAACTGCGTGGTTTTACCCACACCGGCGTAGCCCTGCACCGCCGTAAAGCGGTCGGCGCTTTCCAGCACCATGCGCGTGGCGGCCTGCTGCCCTGCCGTCAGCCCCGTAAGATACTGTTCAGGCACCGACGCCATCAGCGGCGTGACGCTGCCTTTCCCTTCCGCGATATGGCGCAGAATGGCCTTTTCCGTTTCAAAAGTGGATTTTGGCAGCATCAGCCCGGCTTCCAGCCGGATAAGTTCACCGTCCTTTACCTGGCGGTTAATCTCGGACTGGATAGCCGGAATGCTGACCGCTGAATTAATACTGAGCGCGGCACTGAGCAGTTCCGGGGCCAGGAAGGCGGTTTTCTCATGCTGCACCTGACTGAGGGCCAGATACACGGCCTGAGCCGCCGGGGTTCGTGGCAGTTCTCTTGCGGCATCGAGGGCGGCATCAACCCCTTTTGCGCCGGTGGCCGCTTCCACCTGGGCACTTATCACCCGAACAGCAGGGCTGCGGGCAAGTTTTGCCTCGCCCCGTTCAGCATCCATTGCGGTAAATATCCGGATATCACTGCCGCTGCGGGTCAGGGTATTAAGCACATCATCGCGCATCTCACGCCCGCTGAGCGCGGCCAGCACTTTTCCTTCAGGCGCTATCGATTTACCCAGGGATTCAACATAGTTATGCTCAACCTTCAGGGGCCGGGAGATATCTGCCCGGATAATCTTTCCGTTTTTCTCCAGCGCAACAGCGCCATCACCGGCGCTGACGACGCTGACCACATCCTGCGCCTTCAGCCTGCCTTTCGCTTCCCGTCCCGTAACCCGCAGCTGATCGCCGGGAGCCACCTCCAGCGTCCGGGGTTTGAAAAGGCTCCATGAGGCGTCAATCTGGCTGATTTTTTGGTACTGCTGCTCCCCTGCCTCATTCACAAGACGAAGAACACTGGTTTCAGCGCCAACACGATCAATACGCCAGCGCTCCATGTTCTTTTCATCGGCATTCCAGCGCTCCATTACCATGCCTTCGCGGTAGGTATCACGGCTTTTGCGGTTCTTACTGTCGAGCCAGACCGGAGACAATGTTTCAATCCGGATATCATCGCCGGTGATACGCCCCTGCTCACGTAGCGCATCACGAATGTACCCCGTCAGTACCTGTTGCTCACGCTCACCAGCAACCTGCGCAACGACGCTATGCCCGGCTGTAATATCGCGGGCATACTCTGCGGCAAGATGGCTGTAGCGGACTTTTTTATCCGCTTCAGACGTAAGTTGTGCCACAGGCACCGGCGCGTCATTGAAACGATAGTGGGCGGCACCTTCCTCCTGAAGAACCGAAAGGACGCTGCCTGTCCCCTGCCGTTTACCACTGTCCATCAGCAGGATCTGCGCACCGCTTTCCCGCGCTTTTTCCATCAGGAATACGCTGTCCTTCAGCCCCAGCGTTTCGGCCTCTGTGACAATCACAGTGGTATGAGCAGTCAGCGGAAGATCGGCTTTCAGTGCGCCACGTCCGACAATCAGCCCGGACAACGCCTCACTGTCGCCCAGAAAAGCTTCATTTTTGCGATCTGCGGCCAGCACCATAACCTGACGCCCCTGCGACACCGCCAGTCCGGCCAGTTGTTCGGCCCGCCCACGCTGGACGGCTGCGCCGCCGCGCCCATATATCACCGCAAGTGGATCGCGATTCTCTGCCAGTTCAGCACAGACGCCGGTAGCGGCGGCAAGCGTCCCGTTCAGCAGGGCTTCGCCGGTGACAATGGCGCGACCGGAATCCATATGCTCCCGCGCAAACTGGCGAACCGTCAGTTCATCGAGTACATGGATATCAGACGTGAAAATACCCTTATCCTTATCGAGGGCAATAAGACGACCCTGTTCAATGGCGGTATCGATACCCGTTCTGGCCCGCTGCACCATATCCTTTTCCGCTGGCAGAAGTGACACAACGGCGGTCAGCACTTCGCTGTAGGCAAACTGCGCTTTTTTATCACTGAGTGACGACAGCGCCTGCGTGATGGCCTCTTTCATTGCAGGTTCTGCCGTGCGTGTCACGCTGGCCGGAGAACCCGCTTCCGCTTCGCCGCGTTCTGCTGCCTGCGACCGGCTGCGTTCACGGGCAGCCAGGATCGTCTTATCCGGATCAAAGTCGTAATCCGCCAGCACCTTATCCCACTGCTCACGTCTCGCTTCCCCTTCGACGAACTCCTTGTTTTTACGGGTATCCAGCGCTGCTACCGAGCGGGAAAGCGGGCTGGCATCCCGCCCTACGGCATCATCAATCTGCGCGGTTCGCTGAGAAAATGCGCGGATCACATCCGGTGGGACTTCAGCAAATTCATACATACCATGCGGCCCGCTTCTGACCGGCGTGTAACCACAGTCTTCCACCATCGGGCGTAAATACTCACGATAAAACTGCCCGTAAGCGAGCTTCATATCGTAAACCTGCTCACGAATACCGCTGCGCTGGCGGGTATCACTTCCCAGCGCGTGCCACTTATCATCATCAGCGCGGGTGACATTGAACAGCAAACCGTGCGAATGAAGGTGCATTTCACCTTCACGGTTCGTATCATGCGTATAGACAGCGGCAACCATATTGCCGGTCGTCACCGTAGTGGTGACACCGTCACGGGTAAGGCGGGTATTGACACTTTTCTCCACTTCGAGCATTGCCAGCCTGACCGCCTCATTATGTGCATCAATCAGCCTGGTATCCCCGCCCAGCAGGGCGAGAATGGAAAGACTTTTTGGCGCACCAAAGGTCAGATCCATGCCCGGACGGTTTGTTTCATTACCCGCTATCTGGCGGGAAATCACCGTGCCATCCGGCAGATGCCCCCTGAGCATTTCATCAAAGACTTCCGGGACGACTGTTCCCTCCAGTCCGAGCATGGCCGCACCCTTCCCCAGCCAGTGACCATCGGCATTTTCCAGCGTCTCAAAGTTGGCTTCACCGCCATAATATTTGGCATCGCCATGAATCGGTTCAACTGAAAGCATCACAACTCCATATCAATTTCATGTGACGGGTGGTGATTGATATTCACCTCCTCACGGCGTACCTCATCACGGGTGCCGTGCTGCATCTCCTGCTGCCAGGCTTCATACGCCTCCATATCGATAACCTCGCCATCCGTGCTGATGCCATGAGGTATTTCGTTCTCACGGCCACCACCACGGGCAGGTTTATCCGCCACGTCTGGCTTTTCACCAGACGGGCCGCTTGAAGATGAATCTGGCCCGGCCACAGCCGGTGCAGGCGGCACGTTTACGGAATTGCCCGCCAGTGCCGCATCGGTTTTCCCCTGAGTGTCGGAAGCGATAAACAGCTTTCTTGCTGCCAGGCGTTCACTGCTTTCCTGCTGACTGATTTCCTGTTCAATTTCAGGGTCGAGAGACGTTTTCACGTCACGCTCCAGAAGTCCTTCCGCGACTTTCGGCAGGGGCTGGTATTTCAGGGTGAGGCGAACAACGGGATATTTGCCGGGCAGCGTGACGAAGCACTGAAGGTCTTCCAGTCCCTGAACGTCTGAATAGCTGACTATCGATACCCGTTCTTCGTCTTTGCCGTAGCTGATACCGTCACGCACCTCATCCGTACCAAAGCTGGTCTGTTCAGAGAAACGCTTGCGGACGGTCTGGCCGATATCTTCCTCAACAAATTTCGCAATGGCCGCGCTGGGCGAACGGAAAAAATATTTGGTATTCAGCAGGTCATAGATAGCAGCAGCGAATTTTGGCCCGTAGGTTTCTTCAAGCTGCGCATAGGACTGAAAACCCAGCACAAAGCAGCCGCCATACTTTCGGGCCTCCGCAATGATGTAGGGCAGATTAGGCAGCTTATGCAGGGAAGGCAGTTCGTCGTAGAAGAACCAGACACGCCGGTAGCGGTTCTCGTGCAGTGACAGAAGGTTGCCGGACGCAATCCCCAGCCACATTGATATCAGCGGCTTCAGCGATTCATGGTGACGCTGGTTGGACGTGATAAACAGCCAGCCGCTGCGCTTTTTATCGCTGTTGCCCTGCATCCATTTACGGATGGTGAACGGTTTTTTGCCCTCGCGGTCGATGCCCTGCAAATAGCGCAGAGACTTCACATAGTTGGTGAGAACACTTCGGATTGAGATGGCCGTTTTCTCAATGCTGCCATCAACCAGCGTGGAAGCAGGCGTTCCGGCCAGAAAGTCACGCAGCTTGTCGAGCTTGATCGCCAGCAGTGTGCGCAGGAAGCTGTTATACGTTCGCTTTTTATCGCCGCGCATCTGCTCCGCACCTTCAGCAAAAATCGTTCTGGCCGACCCCTGCCAGAAGGGATCGCCGCTGTTTCCCATCGGGATAAGCGTTTCAGTGACAGCCTCCAGGTCGGGTAGCGTCTGACATTCCGCCCACATATCCCAGTTAGCGCAGCGCCTGTCCATCGGGTTAAGAATGATATCGATGGATTCATCATAAAATTCTTCAACAAAGGTATTCCCTTTGTCATAAATAATGACCGGTACACCGGCTTCACGCAGATGGAGTAATTTCTTACGCATCAGCGTGGATTTGCCTGTCCCCACCGTACCGTGCATGGCGAAATTCTGTATTTCTGAGTCTTTGACTATTGGCAGGCCGTCAATCACGATATGTGAAGCCGTTCCCCGCCTGCGCATAAGACGCGCCACCACTTTTGGGTTATCTTCAAGAATGCGGCCACCGGTAACTTCATCTTCGCTGGCCTTTTTACCGACCCGCCCGATGTACCAGAAAATACCGATAACTACGATAAACGTTATTATCGACGCAAAAAGTCCGGAAAGAATGAGTTCATTTCGCAGCGTGATACCACACCATACGGTGTACTTATCGGTGAGGATTTTATCGTAGGTATAATAAAGGGTATTACCGTAATACCTTACGGGATAAACAGGCGGCTTTCTTATAATTGAACCAAACGGGATTAATGTATGACTCCACCAGTAAACCAGCCCGTTAAGGAACGTCTGGGTATTTAATCGCAGATAAAGGATGAACCCCAGCAAAGCCAGCCACCCGATAAAAACATAGTAGAACAGAATATTATTAACTTGCAGGAACATCCGGAAACGCATAAACGTGACCTGACCGCCCTGCGTAATATCACGGCCTTTTAAACTCATTTTTTTCTCCGGCAAGAGGACTTAACCTGTTATTTTTTGCGAGCGATTAACGCGAACGTAGAGGTTATAAATAAGGTTGGCGTAATGTTCCCGTTTACCGGCATTCTTATCGGAGAAACCGGCGTTGTATGAACCCAGACAGTGCCAGTTAACACCGCACGTCCGTAAATGTCTGGCGAGTATCCATGCACCGATCTGTACATTCAGGCACGGGTCATTCAGTAGATCCTGCGAGGAGCGGATAACCCCCATTCTGACCAGTTCAGGAATATGCCTGCTGTTTATCTGCATCAGGCCATAGTCTTTACCAAGTCGCGGGCCGTTATCATTGGTAATTCGCGGATTGAGGCTGCTTTCCTGTATGGCAATCGCTTCAAGCAGCATCGGGTCAAGGTGATAGCGTTCTCCTGCCTGCACGAAACAAAACGCGCTGGCATTCATTGAGCACAGGCAGACCGCCACCAGTATCAGTGATTTAATGAGTCGCATAGATTTATTCCACAGGAAAAAGCACAGCCAGGAAGACTGCGCTTATCAGAGACTTAATTACAAATGATGATTCAGTTTGAGCAATGGAGCATTAATATTTCAGTATCGGCTGTCGTCGAAGCCGCTACTAAAAGAACTGCCATGATCTATTGAATGGTTATCGAAGCCGCCAGAAATATGATTATCAGATGAAAAGAGACTGTCATGATTCAAGGCACTACCATAAGTATCACCTCCGGCATCAAAGTAATCGCTGGTCATAGCCAAACCTGTTGCCGGGTTGAAGTCATTAGCATGAGAACCAGTTACAGAATAGTTTCCTGATTCAAAGTTAGCCAAATGACTATCAGCAATGCTCATTGCAGCAGGGATCAGGTTATCAGAGAATAAGTCTGCCCGACCCGATGATAAGGTTTCAGTGAGAACTCCGGTAGCAATGCCCCCCGCAACCTTAGATAAAGCATTTGGATGAACCTTACCTTTGATGCGTCTTTCAACTTCCCGAAAAAGAATATTTTTATAAACTTTCTCAATAACTGAGTTTGGATAGCCTTTTAACTTCATTTCTTCAGCTTGATCTTTCCCGTAATAGAAAAAAACTATTGAGTTAGCCACGCAACCTATAATTTGCAAAGCCAAGAGAAAGATAAAATTCCTGTCTTGTTTGAAATCTCCACCAAACCAATATACAAACACCAAAAACGCAAAAACTATAATTAGAAGGTAAGCAATTACATGCTTTGACAATAAGTTCCTCAAAAACAGATAACTTATAAAAGAGAGAATAGCTACTCCTAGCAAAATCATATAATAGACAATATTATAAGGAGAATAAAAAAACACACTTATCATAAGAAACGTGGCTGAGCTAGTTAAAAGTGGTAATAGTCTTATCTTATTCATTTTTATTCTCCTTCAATCTCTCCACTGCATTGCTAAGATCTCCCGGATTTGGAGTGCTCTGATCATTCTGATGACCTGCGGCTTGAGCATAATTATCAGCAAATTGACCTTTTGACTCATCATTCTCCCTTCTGAGTTTATCGCTTTCTCGCTGAACATCACTGTGACCCTGCTCAATATTTGCGCCGGTCTGTTTAATAGCTCCCTGATTTCTCGTCAGAGAATCATCAACACCCTGTGTTATATTTCCTTTTATGCCTGCGGATTGCGCCCTGCGTTCGATTTCCTGCTGACCTGAATTAATCGTTCCGGCGGAATCTCCATTTGATGGTTCAACACTCTGCATACCGCTCGCCAGCGAGGCACGATTACTGTTGAAGTCACCTTCAATACGTGACCGCAGTTTTTCTTCCACAAAGCTATCCGCCAGTGCTTCACGTTCGTGACGCACATTTTCATCAGCCGTATTAGTCAGAATACGGCTGGCATCCCCCGGCGCTTTTTGCTGAACATAACCCACAAACTCCTGAGAGAGATTGCTGGTTTGCTGTGCCGTTTCGCTTTCCGACATTGAGGCCACTTTACTGTACTCATGGCTACGACTGACACTGCTGGTATATTGCTGGTACTGGCTGTCAGCCACACTCAGTGTGGTGCCAATCTGCTCAAGTTGTGAAGCGGAACTGTTATCGTTACGAACCGCAGAATGCGACACCCGGTAACTCTGAAGTATCTGTTTCCCTTCCCGGAAATCGCGCACATTTTTAGCATCTTCACTACTGGTGTGATCGGTGCTTCCGGTCTGACGTTGATCTGCCGAACTCTGACTACCTGTACTGGCTGAAATCTTACCTGAAGCCCCAACATCAGCCCCGATAGTCCATTTTGCCACTTTCCCAAGCGCTGAATTACCTGAAGATATACCCGCATGCGCTTCAGCCTCAGCCTGACGGGCTTTGGTTTCAATCTCAGCCCATGCCTGCTGTTCGCTGATACCGTGACGTTTGGCATAGTCTTTCGCCGCAGAGATCATCGAGCTAACCCCTCTCGTGGCCTGCGCCGTCTGCGAATCATCCGTGCTGGTATTCATGGTATTGCTGTTACCAGTCTGCTGTGAGAACTGCTGCGCCTGGTTATATGCGCTGTTCATGGCATGGTTAAAGCCCTGCAACGATGTTTCAGCCTGCACCTGGCTTTCTCTTGCCAGCCGTTGCGCAGAAGAACTCATTGCGCGGCCAAAGTTTAAATCCATAGGCAATTTAGATGTGCCTGTCGTACTGTTAACTATCGTCGTTCCGTCAGCCGTCGTTCCCTGCATAGAGCCATTCGCCAGTTGCTGATCCCTTCGCCCGGAAGCAAAGGTACTGTTCGTATCCCATTTAAAGCCCTGCACGTTATCCGTCTGCATATTGTTAAACGCATAAGTACCATCTACGGCCTGAGAGGACGACTGAGAGGCAACCCCCTGTGTCATGCTGCTGAGATAGCTGCCCGCCTGGGAAACCACGCCACCCAATCCCTTCACCATGCCATAAGCGATAAAAGGAATAGAGAGCGAAAGCCAGCCCGCCGTTGATGCAATCATCGAATGCTGCTGCTGGATCTGAGAAAGGTTAGACAGCGTAACGTCATAAGCGCCACCGGCTTTCAGGTAAAACGTCATGGCGTTATTTAACACTGCAAACAGCAGCGGCCACGCCTGAAGATAAGCCAGGGTAAAAATATACCCCTTGAGCACAGTCCAGGTCAGCGTGTTAATAATAGCCAGCACAATCATTACCGGGAAAAGCCCGATCATCATCCCCAGAAGAACGGTCTGCATGATTGGCAGATACTTCATGGCGATATTCGCGCTCACCGACTGCTGCATAATTTGCTTCTCAGTGGCCGTTTCCGTCGCAATATTCATCATACTGGCGGTATCACCATTACGTGCAGCGTAGGCGCTGATACCTTTGCGCAGCCCGTTCATCACGACATTCTGCTTTATAATGCCGCTGGCGCTGCTGCCGGCATTATAAAAATAGCCGTAGCTGTCGCCCAGAAGGGAGGCAAACAACTGCTCCCGGTTGGCCCTGGAACCAAACAGCTTCTGCGCCCAGAACGAGAACGTCTTTCCACCACCGGAAGAATCCGTACCTATCTGCTGTTGCAGGGTTACTGCGGCCTGCTGGCAGGTCTGGAAGTTACCCGCCTTATCGAATATTCCCCGTAGTGGGCTGGGTTTCTCAAAAATCTTCGAATACGGATCGGTGCTGTTCATCAGATCTTCCATTGAATACTTATGATTCAGAAAGATATCGCCTATTACGCAGTTCTGCACATAATCGGAAAAGAGTCCCGCAATCTCACCATCGGCAAAGGTAAAACCCGTACTGGCCTTCACCAGTCCAGAGCCAAACAACATCCCGGTTTTGCTGTATGACACCGCATCAGGGCGATGAAATACACTCTCATAAGCCTGCGTCAGCGCATACCCTACAGAGGTGATCAGCGATGCAGGAATTGCCAGACCGCCAGGCACATTATCCACCTGGTGAACGGCTGTCGGGTCGGTCATATCAATGACCTGCACCGAATGCTTATTGGCGATAAGCACCCCCGGTACAATCACTATCACCGCCACCCACTTAATGAAGGTCAGCACATCTTTCTTCTGCAACCAGCTCCATATAACGGCAAGGACGGAGAGAATGGAAGCCCATTTAATCAGGGTTCCCCAGGTGGCCGATGCGGTTAATACCGCCACGGCGTTCAGCGAGTCAGCCAGCCAGTCACCACCCGTAATGGTATAAATCACCTGCATAATTACATACCTCCGGAAAAGCGATAGTTGTTCTGATAACGGTCGAGTAACCGTCCGGACAGTTGCTGGCGCATATAGCCCATCTGACGTTCAACTACCATCAGCGCATCCTGCTGTACCTGAACCCTGGACTGCATGATTGCCAGTTGCTTGTTGGCGTTTGCCATGCTTGCCTGCAACGGTTTAAGCGCACTGTCGGGGTAGCTTTTGCTCGCCAGCATAACGCGGGCCTGCTGCATCACTTCCTGCATGTACTGGATGAGAATGTCGAAGCTGATGTAATCAGAAAGCTGATAGATAACCGAATCCGATACGCCCAGAGAGAGAGGATCAACGAGATAACGCAATACCGGAACAGAAGTGGACGTAATAAAGCCTTTTTCCTTTTCCGTCAGCGCTTCATCGGCATAGGCTTTACTGCCGATACTCTGCAACATCTTATTGACCTGACCACTGAGAGAATTCTCTGCGCTGATCGTCACTTCCCCTATTGTTGCCTTCAGGCATTCACCGTCATTGCAGGTATAGATTTTGGCCGTACCGCCATGCAGTAACGCATGGATCAGATCTTCATTTGTCGTCATGGCCGTAAGAGGCTGAGGCTTACCATCATCATCAAAAATAAGGGTGCCGGTAATGCTCATGGCAAACTCTTTTAGCTCTTTGTTTCCGCTGAATACCTGATTTTTTTCCAGCGAGTCCCATATCAGGTTTTTGTTACGCAGCACCTGGTCTTTCATATCCGCCCCGGCTTTGTTACTCATGTTTTTGTACTGCCCCCCGGTGCCGCAGCCCTGACGTGCTGCCGCCCAGTCCGAGAAGAAATTGGAATCGCTGCCGATGGTCTGACAAACCGCGCTGGCATTTTCCTGCGTTTCCGGCCATAACCCACCGACGATAGCCCTTGCGGCCTGACAACTGCTCATGTTGGAACTGTTAACATCGGACGCCAGTTTCTGAAGAAAATCCTTTGCTGACGCCAGTTGCGGTGTCACTGTCTTCAGAGCCAGGTCAAAAAACAGCCCCGGCGCGTTACTGAGAATGGATTTGGCGAACTGGATAAATTCGTCTTTGCTGATAAAGGAAAAGGAACCCAGAAACATATCAATACCGCCACAACCGGCGTTCAGGCTGGGTAACTGAAGCGATACCAGTTGCACATCCTTCGCGGAGGTTCGCGCATAGAGCGCCCCACCCGTGGCGTAACCTGCCGCCTGCCCCTGCCAGACTTTCGGCGTGGTGGTATTCTGCTCATAGCCCAGCTTGCCGAAGAACTTGTTCATATCATCATTAAGACTGGCACCGGCCATCAGGGTATAAAGGAATAAAACACATGCCAGCGCGCTTTTTCTCAGACCGCCGTTCATTTCGCCTCCCCGTTATCCATAGCAAAGCGCAGTACTTCATCAAGCCTTGCCACAAAAGCTTCACGCTCACTTTCTCCCTGTTGAAGGGGATAGGTTTTCATGTTGTTAACGTTCACCAGAAACAGCGTAGGTGTGGCAATAGGCAGACCCTGAGCAAAGAATTCAGTGATCACCATCGGCGGGGCCGGAATTGCCTGCGGCCATGACGTATCCCCCCGGCCATCCAGGGTGTAAGGGAATACTGAAAAGCCGGTGTCCTTAGTAATAGCTTTCAGGACGGGATCGAAAGCATGGCAGTGCGGGCAGGACGACGACATAAAGAGGACGATTTTCCAGTCCCGAAGATTGACCTGCCGCCCGTCGCTGAGACGATAAAACACCGATGCGGGCCGGGTCGAAACCTCACCTCCGCTATGTTGAAGTGCCTGTTTGTGCGCTTCCAGCCTGGCGATCTCATCCCAGGTCGTAGCGTTGACGGACGCGCTGGCTGTGAACGCCAGCAAAAGGAAGGGAAGTGCAGGAATACATCGCATAAATTCACCTGTATTAACATACGTAAAATCAGGCTGTCGTGACGGCGGAATTCTTCGGGCAACACACGGCAGCACCGGTGCAGCTTTAAAGCACCAGTCTGATGATTGGGTTTTTGTCGGCTCCGGGCCGGGGAGTCAGAATTTATTCTGGCTCAGCGGGCCGGATGGCAAGCGAAGCGCGGCAGTCAGGACGTCAGAAGCCGGGAGCGAAGTCCGTTGCTACCAGAAGGAACTGAGAGGCTAAATCCTCCTGGGAGTGGAAACCATACGCCAGCGGCTGATAAGCCTCCGTGCGGGGGTTCACCAGAAAAAGCGCGGGGTAATGGGTAATATGCATGGCCTCCGTCTGTCCGTTGTCAGGCCGTGATCCCGGCAGTTCCGGCGCAATTTTGCCATCCACTGACACATAGATAAGATTGATGCCGTACTCCCTGACGAACGAGCGCACAACCACGCCCATCAGCACATCTACCGGCTCTTTCCCCCGGTAGAAATAAAACAGCCCGTTATCAGCAGACAGCTTTTTAATCGCGTCTTTTTCCCGCTGACGCTGTATCGCCTGGCGGGTACTGGCCGTTCCGTTGTAATGGCTGTAGCGCAGGTTGTAATCCAGTTCGGGGAACTTCAGCAGCGCCTCTTTTGAGGACTGAGCAAACTGAGACGATTTTTCCGCCCAGAAATCCTGTAGCAGTTTGTATCGTCTGAAATTTTCAGCAGAAGGGAACATAATCGCTTTGTCGAGCGCAGCCTTCGTCGCTGCCTGCAATTTCTCTTTCAGTTCTGTGGCATTTTCCGGTGATATTGCTGAGGGAGGCGGTGCTGACGGCGGCTCGTCCTCGTCAGGAGTAACCGGCTCGTTGTACCAGATCCAGCCCTGAGCCTCGCTGTCGGGAAAACCACCAAGCCGGGTATCCCCAGCCTGGGCGTGTCCCCCGATAGTCCCGGCAGCCACGAGCATCAGATAACAGACTTTTCGCATCAGTGGCTGCTCCCCTGGTCAAACATGGCTTTCATACGGTCTTTCATTTTCTCTATCTGATTATTATCAGCGGGAATATCACTGCCACTGTTCAGATCGTCATAAAACGCGGAGAAATCGACTTTTGAAAAATCTATCTTCTGGAGTTCTTCCGGCGTAATCCCCCGGCAGTCAGGTGACTTACCTGAACCAAACCCGATCCCAAGCTGCCATGAACGGCCCTGTTGCTGGACTATCTGCGCCAGCTTGGAATCAAACTGGCAGTAGCCGCGCTTTTTCTCAATGCAGATACCCAGCGCTTTTTTGCTGCAATATTCACCCACATAGACGGTAAGCCGTTTTTCTTTGGCCTTACCCAGCGCTTTTTCTTCACTGCTGCAACTGGCAAGCCCCACGTCCTGCCCCCAGCCCGAATCTTTACAGCAGTTACTGAACCCGGCGGCAAACTTCTTGCAGGACACGCCCTTACCCGTGAAGATTTTCACATCATTGCTGTTCAGTTCGGCCACGTCCTTGCCCGCTGCGGCGACCGCCGCCAGTTCCGATGCTGCTTTGGCAAACATGTCGTTTTTGCCGTTGTTATCCAGCACGCAGCTTCCGTCAGTGCAGAAAAGCTCATCCCCGCAGACCTGACCTTCTCCTTTCACCTTCGTTTCACACGAATACGTGATGTTGGCGTGGAGGCAGGCACCGTCCCCCTGATCCACACACTGCTGATTGACGACATTACAGGCCGCATTATGGATATAGGCCCCGCAGGTTCCCTCACTTTCGCTCTGGGTCAGGTAGCTGTCGCGGTACGCCCAGCAGTCCTGATGAACGGTATAGGGCTTGCCATCCACCGTTACCGTTTTATCGCCGCCCGGCTCCGTGCATTCCGTCCCCGTCAGACTGCCTTCGGCTTTATCAAACGGGCAATTTTCAGACCATACAACATCCGGAACCCATTTCTTTGATGGAATTTCAACCCGGAGAGTAATGGAAAAGCGGTAACGCATGTTGCTACTTTTCCAGATGGAATCGACTGTTGGATTATTATTTCTGCTACGGATGGAGAACGTCATCTTTTGTCCCTCCGTCAGTTGCGCCCCACTGCTCAGGGCAGGGCTGCCTGTATCATCATCCATTGAAATCAACCCGAAAGGCGTACTAACACGCATAAACCAGTTAGGGTTACTAAATGCCAGATGTTTATTCCAGGAATATGTTGCAGATGCGCTAATAATCTTTCCTGTCACGGGAGCGATCCAGGCTCCTGTGTATCCTGCATCTGTAGAAGAAAACAAAATATCCTGAGACTGAATGACAATATTTTTAATTTCTGTGGTGTCCTCGTAATGACCGGATATTGCCGCAGTTCTGGTACAATATTGCTGAACCTGCAAATCCCGGTCACAGACATAATTAGTAAATACACTCTTCTCGAATTCTTTGGACTCACACAGTTTGGGGTCGAATACCGTTTCAGCGTTATTCTCGGCATTACGGCCATTATCCAGAAACGGGGAATCAGCCGTCACCATATCTTTCGGCTGCTTACTGATAGAATCGGTGACGGCCTTACCCCACTCGGTATTATTAAGCGTATTGCTGCCCGGCGAGGTTAAATCAGTACCCGAACTTTGTACGCCACCGTAGTACTTCGTTGCATCCGGACTGCTGCTGTAGTCAGGCAGGTTATCCGCAGGTTTAAATGACTTAAAGGTATCAAGATCCTTCCCCTTCAGCCCTTTGGCATAATCCATACCACTGTTAAAATCGTCGTTCGCCGTGACCGGAAAGTTAACGATAAATCCCGCCATCAGCGCTATCACTAACCATAATGATTTCATTGTGTGGCCTCCTTCAGTGCAGCCCTCGCCACATCAGCACAGTCCCCACCTTCAGCAACCTTGCGCAGCAGACCATCAATGCGGATATCGCCGGATACGCGATCAAACGTGTCTCCGCACGTCACAACCAGTGCCGGAACGGCGGTTATCCCGTACTGCCGGAAGGCTTTGGGGTTTATCTGAACGCCGCCTTTATTACTGCCCTTTGTCATTTCAAAAATAGTATTCGCCGTCTGACGGAAATCATTATTAATCATCCCGCGAATATTTACCGGAACAGCAAACTGAGCGGCGTTATTCAGCATAGTGGCAAGGCCATTTCGGGGGATAGAAAATGACACAAAATACTGAATGGCCGGTTGTGGTTTTTGTGCAGACTGATATTGCATCTGCTGCTTATGCTGGAGATTATTGATGAAATCCATATTCTCCCTGGATACACCATTATTTTTTAATTGCTTAATAAAGTCCGACACCTCCATTTTCTGAGTCTGAGCTTCAGCCGACTGCATCCGCTCAATAAAGTCCCTGTCTTCTGATACAGTTCCGGCATGAGACAGGCAGGGGAAAACCGCCATCAATAATACAGGCAGGCATTTCATCATTAATACTCCTGTTCAGAGAAAGACGCAGTTACGCTTACGCCACATTAAATAACCGTAGTTTTTCTTGTCGTTGGGGGTGAGATGTCCTGTCTGCCAGGTCAGCGTGCTCTGCCCGAAAGGGTGGCAGGCCAGCGGGTCGGGTAAGGTATTCACCATCTGATATCGCCAGCGGCTTTTGGGGATGATGGGCGAAGGGTATTCGAAACATACCGCTGTATCTGCCCCCACGCTCTCCATCACCAGACCTTCGCGGTGCAGCTTGAAGGCCATTCGCTCGGAAAGCAGCACCGACGACTGCGCAGGGCTGTATTCATTGGTGACTGTACCGGTAAACGGATACAGCGAGCCGTGACTTCCGGCACACCAGAACAGCGCATCGACGGGCTTCACCAGACTGGCGGCGGCATCTGCGGCACAGGCTCCCTGTGCAATAACGTTACCGAACAACGCCGCTTCAGGGTTAATAATGAGAGACAGCTGATCGTCATTCCACATCGGATCAAGCTCGGTCAGATACCCGATATCCATGTCCCCGCCCTGCAAACAACCTACAGACGTAATAATGTTCAGCCAGGCTATCAGCGGGTATTTGTACCAGTGGACGTGATAAAACACGTTTGGCACGTCATTATTTTCCTGCTCCCCCACTCCCAGGCCAACTTTACCGATATCCAGCTTAATACCGCCCATATTGACCAGGCAAAAAGGTGAACGGGTGACATCAGTGATCGCCATAGGCTCCCAGAAGCCTATCGCCAGCCCGATACGGTAAAACACACCCATAGGACATATCTGTATCGGGCTGGCCGGGTTTTCGGTATCAGCAACATTGCCCGGCGCAACCGGTATGCTGCCGATGGTTATCGGAAACAGGCATTCCCAGCAGATATCGGTGATCGGATTGACAAAATGACCATCGCAGGCGGCGGCTGACGCGCTGGCTCTGCCTGGCAGAAACAGCACAGCGCACAGCATTATAAGGGCTGTTGGTAATCTCACTTTCCGCCCTCCATCGCAAACGTATCTACCCGCAGACGTTTACCGTCAGCAGCAACGGTGACTCTGGCCGGAACGGCGTCAAGCTGAAACTTGCGGCTTAACGTGCCGTTCTGATCAAAGTAAACCTGAGCGTCAAGGCTTTCCCCGCTGGTTTTAATGTTGCCGTTCACCAGGACAATTTTACTAATCACCGTGTCCGGCTTCTGCTGTTTCATCCAGTCAATCTGACGTTTATCGTCACCGTCGATAAAGTAAAGGGTTTCCCGGAATGGCACATGCTCCAGTGGATTGATTTTGTCCCCTTTATGCGCGAAAACCACGCCCTTACCATCAGCAATGTCTTTATCAACGGTAAACGTGGGGTCGATATAGTGGGTTTCGCTTTTATCGGCTAAACGAAGCCCCGTTACCGGAGGTGGCCTGAGAATATGCGCTTTTACGCGCTCCTGGACGGCTTTCTGTTCACGGGCAAGTGAACCATCTGCCTCCATCGATTTAAGCCGCTGCTGAATGAACGTCAGCATATCCTGTTCCTGAATGGGATAGAGGTCGCCCCATGTTCCCAGGTCTTTAGCACCGGCGCTGCATGCTATTGCCAGTATCAGAAGAAGTGACTTTTTCATCATTGCCCTGCCTGCATTTTCCGGGCCACGTCCTGCTGAACATCGCGGGTGATATCTCTGGCCCCACTGACCACAGCAGGCGTGACCAGAATCAGTGCGCGGTGTGATGCCTGCCAGTCCTCGATGCTGCGGTTAAGGTTTGAGGTAAAGCGTTCGGTCAGGGCGCGGCTGGTCGCTTCATCAAGATTTTTACGGGAAGACTGATCCATGAACCGGTCTATCGTCCCTTTCATATCGAACGTCACCACGTCAGGCGTTCGCCACTCAACCATCAGCGCCGAAATACCGGCATTCACTGCAATCAGCGCCACGGCCAGCAAAAGAGAACGGCCCCGGTGGCGTATCCGGCGTCTGGCCGGGGCCACAATACCGCGACGGATATCATTACTGCTCAGATTTCCCATGCTTCAAGCTCCTCCATTTCGTCCGGATAGTTGAGTTTTGCCAGTTCATATACCGCATCATGGATATCCCATCCCTGCGCCCGTTTTTCCTGGATAAACTCAAAATCGCCACCACGGGAAGAAAACATGGCACGGCTCAGGGGATCAACGAACAGACGATGGAAGGAACTGACAGCCCCGATACGCAGCATAAATGACGAAAACCACTGATCTTTCGCATCCCCGAAACCCTCGATAATCTGGCGCTCATAGTCTCTGAACTGGCTGGGGTTACGTTCACAGTAAGTCTTGAACTCAGTGGTATCCTGTTTAGCAACCACCTTGAAAGCAGAGTTACCCCAGGCCGCTTTTGCGGCTGAAGAGGCATCGGGTGAATCAAAGTCTTTAATGTTCTGTGTGATGGTGATGAAAGAGCCGTTATGGCGACGCACGGTGCGATAACCTGTTTCAATAAATGAACCAACCTTCTGATTTTTGAAATTAAGCAGCTTCCAGCCTTCATCAATAGCGCAACACTTTTTCAGGTTACGCGGCGAACGATACATTTTGTCTTCGATATAAATGATGAGCGAAAACATCACCGCAACGAGCAGAGCGGGTCTTTCCTGCAGGCTCCCCATCTCAAGGACAATCATCCGGGCATCTTCCTGAAGCGAGGGCTTATCACTGTTGAAGTAATCGGCATAAATACCGCCCGCACAGTATTTCCCCAGCAGTTTGATAATTTCATCAAAGCGGCGGGCGATACTGTCTGCCCCGTCCTTTCTTGCCTGAAGCACAGCCCCTTTCAGGAACGTCACCACATCATCAATATGTGCCGCATTCCCCTTTGTCTCCCAGGCATACATCACACCTTCGAGCAGCAGATCTTCGTGGATTTCATCGAGGTTTCCGTCCGGGCTTGCCAGCACAGACAACTGATCGCGGATACGCTCACCGGAGCGGGTAATATCCGTGACGTTAGCGAAGGGGTTAAACGACAGTGACGAGGCATCAATGTAAGTCCCGCCCATGTTCTCACAGAACGACTTATAGCCATCGCCCATATCGAACACCCAGACCAGACCGCCGCTGTCCAGTACGCTGCGTAAGATAGGCTGCACCAGACCGGTTTTACCCGCTCCCGATGTGCCGGTAACGCCCATGTTGTAGTTGGTATTCCCCATGCCTTCACCAAATATATCCAGAAAGGCAAGCTGATTGCGGTAGCTCGGTGCCAGAAGTCCCTTCTGGCACAGGCGGTTGTCAGCAATCACTGGCATAAGGTTAACGGCCTGAATACTTTCACACCGGTTAGTGGCGCCGGAAACCTTCAGATCGCTCCATAGCCCCTCGTGAACCATAAATGGCAACATCGACATCCAATTACGGTGTTGCATATAGTGTGGGGCACAAAGTTCAAGTCCATTTTTCTTAAAGGTGTTAATCACCTTTTGCTCGCAGGTCAGCGCTTCACTGTCATCATCACGGCAAAAAACCGTAATATTGAAGTAATGCCTGACCAGGCAACTTTCATTTGACAAAAGACGGCTACGAACTGATTCCCATTCGTTGCGCTGGTTGATCAGATTCGGCAGAAGTTTTGCCAGCGAACCTTTGGATTTGCTGTCCAGATCGAGAAACTTACGGTTAGCCTCCCCCTGTGCCGCAACCTGATCTTCCGCTTCAACGGTAAATGTGAGGACAAAGGGAAAAGGTATGCTCAAATCTGGATTCAGCAGATTGCTGATATTGTCCCCTCCCTGCCACAGCAGAAACAGGTCGGGGTTGTCATCAAGCATAAAATTCATGACGCGGGACGTTTTTACGCTGCCCGCTTTATCCGGCAATGTAACGATCAGTTTTTCAGGGTAAACATCAAAATCAATACCATTCTCAACGCACTGAAAATGGAGGTCATCATACTCATTCACTTTGACTTCCGGCCGGAAAAGCTGATCGCAGCGAAAGTTCACCAGACCACTGACAAGACTGACCAGCCCTTCCCGGTTAACAACTTCAGTATTCAGTTTCGCGGAATCAAGCGTTGCCCGGACAACTTTCATCAGGTGAGAAAGGCTGGTCATGGTGGAAGCACGGTTACTTTTCTTTTTTACCGCACAAGCAATATAAAGCGTGTAATTACGTAGCGTCAGTGGCAGCCCAGTTGGGGTGCGAAAACTGTTACGGGCAGCCTGCTGATAATAGGCCCGGGTGACAGCGTTAAATTTATCAGCCTGCTTGCCCTGCCAGGCAAAATCCGACAGGCCATAATCCAGTTCGTCTCCGATGACCTGGCTCGATACCAGATGGAAGCTGACAGGTGTTTTGCGGGGGAGTTTACTTTTAACCAGA
Organism: Rosenbergiella sp. YN46; assembly: GCF_036620675.1. Classification (NCBI taxonomy): domain Bacteria; kingdom Pseudomonadati; phylum Pseudomonadota; class Gammaproteobacteria; order Enterobacterales; family Erwiniaceae; genus Rosenbergiella; species Rosenbergiella sp. YN46. Next base: position 9,810 of record NZ_JAZHEE010000037.1, on the reverse strand, counting down.
TCATTCAGCACATCCACAATATGCTTGTTGGCCCCAATGAGCGGCACCGCCTTCAGTAAAAATCCTGCTGTACTTTTATTGATAAACAGTCCGGTTTCATCATCAAATTCCCGGTAGGGAAGCAGATTTGATAGCTGAGGGTAGGTCAGATTGCCCAGAGAACGGTTAGCATCAGAAACACCACCAGGCGATTTAATCGCATTCTGAATCCGGGAAATAGTCTGAGTGAAAATATCTAAATTACTCACTGGCGCCATTCTCCTGGTTTAACGACAAATGACAGCAGCCCCGGCTCATGGAAATTATCCTGACCATCAACCCAGGGCGCGACCCATACTTTCGCTGTCGCTTCTGGTGTTCTCACTGGAGAACGAAGAAACGCGCCCCCCTGCGCCGAACGGGTAAGAGGAACGCCCGCACCGGCAGGTTTAGCCAGGACGGGCAACGACGCCGCACCCGGCTTTACTGCTGCCGCCTTAGCCTTCTGACGGGCCATATTGTTCGCAGCATCAATGGTCATACAACTGTCACTGGAGGTGGCATTACATTCGAAGTCTGATTTAGCACCAGCACACCCTGTAAGCAGCACAACACCTGCCAGTAAAGGCATAATTAATTTATTCATTATTTACTCGCTATTTTCCGGGAACAGATAATGGGCCGTTGAGGGCATCAGCAGACACAATATCGCCAAGTTTAAACTTTTTAATATCGTTGATTGTATTTTGCGTTTCGTGACCTACCGCGCTGGCTGTTTTTTCCAGTGCTGACTCTGATTTTTTCTGTTTCGCTTTTAACGCCTCCGCAATAGTCTGTATCTGGAATCCATCGTTAAATACCAGTGTGACCTCATTACCCGCACCAATGGGAATGACCGGATGATATTGTTCAGCGCGTTTTATATAATATTCAGAAAGCGTTTTGGCCGCCTCACTGGTGCCTCCACCTATACCGCTTTTCATAATGTCCCCGGCTCCCGGAGAAGCCGTCGCTCCCACTCCCACGGTAGTTGACCCGGCACTTTCAATACCTTTGCCAATGCCGCTGAGAAAACCGGCTCCCCAGGCAAAGCCAAGCACCTTACCGTTACGCATGACCACTTCACCCTTAATGCCGTTTTTCCCCATAAAGGAAACATGCCCTTTAATTTCCTGGTCAATAACGTCTTTCCCGATATTACAACTCAGTTTTCGCGTCCTGACCTCCGCACGTTCACTGGATACATCCCCGTAAGCCTCCAGCGTGACGAAGCAGCCGGTAAGATCGAACTCACGGTCATTAGGCATCTGTACTTTACCTGTTAACCGTAACTGCATCGGAGACGTATTCTGTGAACCGGTAACGGCAGCATTGGCATCAGCCCCTTCTATCACGACTGATTCGGCATAACTTCCGGAAGGGATATAGGGGAAGTGAAAAGCAGGCTCCTGAACGGCCTGACTGAACGTCTGCCTGCGAAGACCATTCTCACGCGGCATGACCATTATCTGCCCTGGTGGGGCGTAACCCATACCATCGTACCGGTAATTATTTTGCCCCCCCTGCGCAGGGGGGGCAGCATTATCACCAGCATCAGCTTTACCTGCATTACCCGCGCCAGCATTACCCTGACTGCTCTCTCCTTTATTGCTGGTCATTGCCTGGACAAGGCCTGAGTTGGTTTGTTGCAGGTCGGTAAGCTGTTTTTGCAGACTGGCGTTATTATCTGATAACGCCTTAATTTCCCGCTCCATTGATTTAAATTTTTCGTTTACCTCTTTGCCGACACGCTGTGCTTCCGTTATGGCATTCTGCTGAACCTTATCATCGAAAGTGGCATTAACCACTCCCGTCATATCCGGGGCAGGTTCACCCGGAGGCGGGGATGAAACCTGTCTTTTGGCCGCAGTGAGATACCACGCAGCCCCGCCGCCGCAAAGTCCCAGCACAACCACGGCCACCACTATCGCTATCTGCTTCTTTTTGGCCTGAATGTTGACGTTTTTCACTGACTCACCTCCAGGTCACGGATCAGATAAAGCGAAACCGTTGCTCCGGCAGGTAATACGGCAGAACGGGGCCAGAACATGACTGACCGGACTCCATGCCCTGCATAGTCATGTTCATTAAGCGTGAGTCCCCAGGTATTAGGGTTAGTCAGGCGGTATTTTTCAATCCGAAGATTACCGCCATCCCATACCTGAAGGCGTTTTGCACTGACCGGTGCTGACAGACGAGTATCCCGCTCCTGATTATCAACCAGTGAATAGCCATCAGGCATGACCCCGGTAAGTACACCTTTGTTGAGGGCAAGCAGAAGGGATTCATAGGGAGTCTCTTTTTCCCAGGCTTTAGTTGACGAATGAACCACAGGGCTGAGTGGTGAAATACGGTATACTTTGCCCTGTCCTTTAACCGGCGTGGCCCTGACAGAAAATACCTGACCGGATTCCGTCTCGACGACGAAGGTAAAAGGTTTATCAGTTGCAACGCTGAACATCACAGCACCGTTTCCGGTTTTCTCCGGATCTGGCACATCGCTTTCCTTACTGGTTAAGGCAGTGATTCTGTCCCCCTGAACCATCAATACGTTAGCGCTGTCCCTGCTGACAGACACGGTGAAAGTACTGCCGTTCTCACCGCGAAGCTCTGCCGGGCCGGTGCTGGCAAATACAGTATTAACAGCCATCAGGCACAACAGGCCGGGCATCAGGATAACGCTATTTCGCTTTCGCATCGTCCACCTCCACAAATTTCTCAATGCTGGTAACACCGGCCCGATAGCTGAGTTGCAGCCTGTAATGTTTGATCTCCTCCAGCGGCTTGCTGTTACCTATCCATGTTTTCAGCACACCACGAATATCAACAATGCTTGCAGACGGGTAAACTTTGATAGCGGTCTGATAAAACGCAGATGTGACTGCGTTTTCCTTAATCCGTTTAGCTTCAGCGGCCAGCACTGGCGCAAATTTTTCGCGGGATTCGGCACGAACATAGGACAAAAGGAAACCGTGATTCATATCAACCGTTTCAGGAGAGACATTCAGTCGCAGTGAGAGAAATGAAAGCGCCATCATCTGAAGATAAGGCGCACTGGCCTCACTCTCCGACACGATGAACGGTGCATCAAATGCCATCGGTACGACAATTTTTTCACGCTTGTTAACCAGCGCCCTGTTTGTAACCTCCAGATAAATATTGCTGGTAAGTGAAAGCGCAAGGAAAAACAACAATCCGACAATAATGTAGCCAACGACCTTATTACCGGAAATTTGAGCCTTAACGGACATAATTACCGCCTGTTATTTTATCCATTTCCGAAAACTGGAATCAGGTATGACTTTATAAACGACGCGGAACAGCTCTGTTGGTAAATACCAGTAGAGCATATTATAAAGCCACATGCTCCCCCGCCCTCTTTTCAGCCAGCGAATAAACAGCCACATGGTGATGCCATAAATCAGCCCACCTAATGCGTGTTTGTAGTAGATTGAAATGAGGAACGGGGGAACAGTTGGAATAAACTCATCCAGTGGCATGCCGATTATTCGCATCTGATCCCCTAACGTTTTCGGGAAACGATACTTTTTCAGTTCATCTCCCGATTCCATCATAACCTTCCTTTATCCGATGATGGCGAACGCCACGTTAATAAAAACGGAAAGAACGATAATGCCGCCCAGGATCTTGAAGTTTTTGGTTGCAACATAACCCAGGATAGCCATTACCACCTCACCAATCAAAAGCCACGTCATCAGGGATGAATCTTTACCGAAAGTGGCTTTGACTGTGGTATCACCCACCTTGAGAAGGTCATCATCAGCCCAGCAACCATGCATCATTGCAAGGAACAATGCAGAGGCCAGTGCAAACAAAACCATCAGATGCATCATCCTCTTACGGGACACGTTATTGTTAAGAAAAGATACAGCACTGCTTTTATTTACAGAAACTTCCATTATTGATTTCCTTTCGTTGTGATAAAAACAAGGTTGTTACAGAAAGCAGAGTGCTTCCTGTAAAAACATCGTCTTAAATAATCAGGGGAAGTTTTTTCTTCCCCGAAAAGAAAGTTCTCTCGCGGAGAGTTTAATTTTTGAGGCTGCGGGAAAGTAATCGACAATTCTTCTCTGATATTTCGACTTCGTGGAGTAATGATACAAGTTGGGTAACTGGTGTCTTTTTATTATGCCACGCCCGGCGATAGGCTATTTTCATCGCAGCCAGTTTAATCATAGCTTCCCGTAATTGGCTGGTTTGCGGAGACATAATCACCTCACTTTACATTCTTACCAATTTCCTTGATCAAGGTACTTACTGCCGGGTCAGAAAAATTATCAATCAGGAACTGAAGAAACTGTGAACCTGAAATTGTTTGTCCTGAGTGATAACTTGCTTCGACCGCACATCTGCGAATGCGCTCGCAACGTTCCTCACCTACATACATAGTCCTTCCAGGACGGGCGGCTCTTATTGACGAGGTTTGAGACATTTGGACTCCTGCGGAAAAGCCAGGGCAAGCCCTGGCATAGTAGTGTTGAAAAAGCATATTAATTAAGTAAGAGATGGACGCTGAAGACTTCGGGATGCAATACGTTCCCGTAATATTTTTTCAGCGTTTACGTCACTATAAACAGTTGCTGGATGTGGCCGATTGGCCTCACAGCCACCTGAAGAGGAAATGCCGGTCACAGCAGTGTAGATATGAGAGGTATCACTTAAGAGTTCCTCCAGAACATCACTGCGCTCAAGGAGGCGCATAAATTCAACCTGCCTTTCAAGAGGCCAGGGGATCGCGTAAATCCGCTGAATAGCGGATATCAGCGCCGGTGATAGATTGGCGCATTCAACGCAATTATCAGTGGGATCTATTCGGAGAATGCGAACGCACTTAAGCGCTTTGATAACTTCATCACGGACGACACAGGGCATATCACCAAACCTGACAAAGGAATGAACACCTGGAATATCAGTAATTTTTGTTGGGTGAGTAACTTCGGGATCAAAACAAACGAACAGATAGCCTGGTAGCAATGGTTTCTGCGACACACGCGATCCACCACAATCTTTTCTGCGAGTGATGCGAGTTTCAAGCGGGAAATAGCATTCGACATTAAGACTTGAAATCCAGCGAAGAACACGATCGAAACTTTTGTTTTGGCACTGAGCCAGATACCAGTTTTCCATAGCCTGGTTTCCTTTAGGCAAGCCTCCCCCATTTTCTCGCCGTGGAGAAAGCACTTATTGAACAATTACATACAAACAACCAACAAAACCTTACAAACTGTATATAATCACACGCCTGTAATTTTGTACAGCACGAAATGCAAATTTTTTGCACATTACTACGACAACAAGAGTAAAGCACAAAGACAACAAAATCTACTAATTTTTAGTAAGTTTATACATTTCCACTAAAAATACAAAACAATGTAATAAAAACAATTGCTTATAAACAACCATTAACTATTGTGTCGTTAAAAGGTTATATTTGAGTGAAATAGATCATGAACAATACGCCAAAAACGTTGGGAGAACGGTTAGAACTGGCCCTTAGTACTTTGAAGCTATCTCAATCACAAGCGTCTTTGGCAGCGGGAGTACCACAAGCAACGATTAGTCACCTAATAAGAAATCAAGCTCGCACATATAAAAATTCTCGTGCATTAGCTGAAGGTTTAAAGATAAATCATGACTGGTTGGTATATGGACGTGGTGGGATACTGAATCCTACAGTACAGTATGTACCTATTATCCTAGAGTACTTTCGCCTACGACTGTACCAATCAGAATCTTTTCTTGAAGACAATACCAATTATCTTGTTACCGAACAGGATTATGGTAAGGGCATGTTCGCAACAATACTGGATGACTCCATCCTAATTTGCTCCAGACCAGATGAAATTGAATATCCTGAAAGAAAAACTGGTTTTTTACTATGGACTGAGAGGCGGAAAGCAATAATTAACAAACAGGTACAGGGAAAGAGAGTGTTTCTTATACACGAAATTAGAAAATATGAATCAATACCAGAAAACATATTGAAAGGAACACAAAACCTATAAAGGAATGAAAGCATAATGGGAAGGATAAATCTACGAGTACCATACGAAGAAAAAGACGAGGTAAAAAAGCTAGGGGCAAAATGGGACTGGAATATGCGGATTTGGTACATTCCAGAAAACCTTAGCCATGAAGCATTCAGCAAATGGTTGTTACTGCCAAATATTAAAGCAGAGTCATTTTCAATAGCAAGAGTGATGACAGATTGTTGGTCATGTAAAAAAGATACCTATGTGTATACGATATTCTTTGACGAAGGATATTATTACAAGGATTACAATGAAGATACAGATGAGGTTTACTGGGAGCATAACCACTATCCAGCTATGTTATGTCATGTTGAATATGTCAGCGCAGATGCACAACTATTAATTGAAAAACATACACAATGTTATAATTATGATTATAGCAAAAAAGCAAAGACGCACTATGTAATGAATCATTGTATACATTGTGGAGCCAAGCATGGTGATTTTGTAATGCATGGGGAACCTGGCGGAGAATTCAATCCAGTAACTCCTGAAAAATCCAGAAAAATCAGAATTATTTCGTTTAAAACACCGATTGAATGTAGGGCTAGTGACTCATACTACAACGACTTCTACAAATCGATAAGATACCAAAGAGGGTGGAAAATATGAGTCATTGTATGAATTTATCGTAATATCACCTCGACTAAAGATGAGGCAACCTCCCATATACAGACCATTACTTTAAATTTAGTTAAATATATTGAATGACAAACACATAGGTTTATAACCCCATTAAAATACCCTCTATTTAGCACATCAATCTTTACTAAAAACCTTAGTTAACTGATCGTCTATTTTATCTCTTATTTGAACTTTTACATTTTCATAATTGAATGAGTCTATATTCTTAACCTCGTCTAAGTTGCCAATCATCTGAAGGAGCGTTGTTGAAGCGTAAGAAGCTTTAAGTATGTTTTCCAGTAATACTTTATTAAACATCAGTGGATCAGGTAAATCATTACTTTCTTGTATGCTATCTACTTCTCCTTCTTGCTCTTTCTTTTGCTGAAATTCATAAACTCTTAACCCAATATCCAATAACATTGCAGCGACGGAAGAAACGTTAGCTTCGGTTCTGTCAGCACCATCTTCCTTTTTTGCATCAACGATAGACTGTATTCTTTTATAATTATTCTGAGTTATATAAACCTGCGCTCTTGGCATTTTGACCACCTTATCCATAGTTGAGTTAGAGTCTGATTTTATTTTAAACAACATTCGGGCAAGTAGAATCAGACTCTAAAAGGAGTCTACCCAGAATCTTATTAGAGTTCAATAGGACTATCACAATATAAAATCAGAGTCCCTTTAGAGTCCAAAAAGTTAAATCAGCAAATAAGGCTTTGTTTTTTATGCAGTAGTTTTATCAGACTCTAATGGGGACTCTCGAAGGACTACATATAGACTCTATTGGGACTCCCATTTCATGAGACATTTGTAATGTAGAACGAAAATCCACATACTAAGTCATTGTTTATAAAGCAACTTGCAGGATTTTCAAATCCTGCGTCAGGTGTGGTGACTACAAGAAAAGAAGCAGGCTAGATCTATCATCGGGCACAATCCGGTTCATTACCTGCCTGGAAATTGCGTTTCTGACATTTGACGGGGGGCAATTAAATTCGAGGGGAAAGGACAAAGAAAAAGCGGGGAAAATCCCCGCTTTATTTAGATATCATAACCTTTTAAGTAATCCAGCCACCAACGTAGCTCATCCCATTCAGTGGCCTTTAATGCCGGTATCTTTACTTCCCATCCCTTTACAAGGGAATCAGCAATAGCTATTATCTGCTGCATTGACATTTGAACGTCCTCTATATGTTTAGTGTCATAGGTATCAGGCTGTTCCAGCAACCTGATACCTCTCCAATCAAATCTTTTTTTCCTCTCCGGTTAATGCTGATATTATTTCATTTTTGGCCCGCTCCTGCTCTGCCGGACAATATGCAAAATCAAACCAATTTTTCACATTACTGATAACCTGCTCGTTATTGCACCCACAGCTTTCAAACCAGAATTCCACATTGCGTTTCAGGGAAGCCACTGCGCTAAATTCTCTTTCCATTGTTCTTCCGTTCTCTCCGATAGATGGAGGGCATCCCCCTCCCTTTAGTTTCAATAATAAGAAGTAAAGCGGTGTTTTTTGCCTGGTGCTGTTTTATAAGCAGTTTCAAAATCTTCTATTTTAATGGCGAGTTCGTCTAAGCAGACTTTAACCTGACGCTTTAGACATTCACCAACGAAATCATCAAGAACAGGGATCTTATACCCATCCATTGAGCCGGAAAGATGAGTAGCAGCACGAATTTCCCGTACAGTGACGGTTTTCTTACCGTGAGTAGAAACTACCTGATAGAAGTTAACGTTAGTTTGCTCATAACCCCATGATGATGCAAATACATCGCCAATTGAAACATTGCCAATTTTAAAAACTAATACATTCATTTAAATCTCCCGCCCGTTTGGGCTACTGGATAAGACAGGGAACCATTCCCGACCAACAGATTCATCATACCATCAAATGATGGTATGGCAATATAATTTATTCCCGCTTAATTAATTTATAATCAGGATGTTCATCAGCAAGCAACAATAACAATTCGTAAGTCCCAGCAGCTAAACCTCTAGACGTTTTCCCAGATGTTTCTTTAGCTTGCCAGGCTGATAACGTAAAACCAAACCGTTCTGCGGCCTCCTGTTGCGTAAAGCCAGCCTTGATACGAGCTTGTTTCACCTCTTCAGGTGTAGGTTTAAAAATCATGATTTTGTACCTTCAAAATAGTATCTGTATAGAATTCCAATAAAATTGGGTCTTCAATTTCATCTTTAACGTTACTGAATTCTTCATGATAAAAATATTTCTTAAAAACAACCTTTTTAGTTGTTTTTTTATCGGCTTCTTTTGAGCGTACCTTCATCAGTTTTTCAAGTTCAATAAACAACCGTGTTGCATCTTCAGACACAACAATCCTGTATGTTACATTACCTTTGTTTTTTCTTTCGCTCAGGACTTCATTCATTTTTTTGCCTCATAACTGTTTAATAAACCCTGCTACCTTTATGAGCTGATCCACACTCAGGCCACGAATTATCATTTCATATCCGTCGCCCCGTTCTGATACGTTACCATCCAACCCATTCTCAACTTTAAAACCGGTCAACGTCCCATGCCAGCTATAAAGATGCATTAAACGAGATAGCATCCCTTTCAGGATCTGAATTTGATCGCGTTTTCGCTGTAACTGTTGTTCATATTCTCGCGCAATATCTATATTCTCTAAAGCATCCGTCAGGATTTTCTTTTCAATATCGGCGGCAATTTCTACAGGGTTACGTTCTGGCGATACAGTGCAAGTATGGTAAGGGCCTCGCCAGCTTCGACTATCTACGCTTCCGATGATAACTAGCCTTCCCTTCTCCATTCGAATATGTATAGTGAAATTTTTATACTGAGGCGAAGTTAGCTTTATCCTGTACTGGCAATCATCGAGCAGATTTACACGCCAGCCGTTCTCAAGAATTCGACAAACGATTTCAAACACAGGTTGATACCGTTCAAAGAAATTTTTCTGTTCTTTCATCTGATTCAGCCTTTTGAACTCAATAAAAATGCCGTAAATCGAATTACGGCAGTTTTAAAATTATTCGTCAAAGTGTCTATCATCACTTGCAGCTTCCTGGGCTTCGCATTCCTGCTGATATGCTTCTTCCTTTGCAAAAAGATGCGCCCATCCTT
>NZ_JAZHEE010000036.1:0-41914 GCF_036620675.1 Rosenbergiella sp. YN46 | reverse complement strand
TAGCGTCTTGCGACGTTCAGGATATCAGTGCTTTCGAGTGCCCACACAGATTGTCTGATAAATTGTTAAAGAGCAGTTGCGACGGGGCTGAGCCTCACATCGCGAGGTGGCGTATAATACGCTTTCCTCTTTCAGAGTCAAGCCTAATTTTTCAGGCTTTTCCCCTTGTCGGGCCGACCAATTGTGTGAAGTGATTCACGTTGTCGTCTCAACGGAGGCGCATTATAGGGATCCCATTTTTTAGCACAAGCCTTTTTTCGATCTTTTCTTTCAAGTGATGTTTTTTCAGCCTTTCCGTTGAGATCCTGAACGATCCGCCGCAGATTTGTCACTTTTCATCCTTGCGACGCGCCAGAAAAGCGCCCACAGTCTTAAGAAAGACCATTTAACGATGAGGTAGCTATGGCTGAAGTTCTCCGTCCCTATAAGGGTCTTGCGCCCCAGATTGGGCAGCGCGTAATGCTGGATGCATCCAGCGTAGTGATCGGCGATGTCCGACTGGCCGATGACGTCAGTATCTGGCCGCTGGTTGCGATCCGCGGCGACGTCAACACAGTCTCAATTGGCGCACGCACCAATATTCAGGATGGCTGCGTGCTGCACGTGACTCATAAATCCGCCAGCAAACCCGAAGGCAATCCTCTGATAGTGGGGGAAGAGGTTACCGTCGGTCATAAGGCGATGCTGCATGGCTGCATCATAGGTAACCGGGTGCTGATCGGTATGGGTTCGATTCTTTTAGATGGTGCCGTCATTGAAGATAATGTCGTGATCGGCGCCGGTAGCCTTGTGCCACAGAATAAGCGCCTGGAGAGTGGTTATCTCTATCTGGGGAGCCCGGTGAAACAAATTCGTCCTCTGAAGCCCGAAGAGCGTGAAGGGTTGAAATACTCCGCTAACAACTACGTAAAATGGAAAGATGACTACCTGGCTCAGGAAAGCCAGAGCCAGCCGGACTCATCTTCTTCCTGATCGCGAATGCGCTGTTCCGCTTCTTCTTCAAGATCCCAACGTCGGCTCCGGAACAGCGCAAGCGGTTCGTCAGTTGTACCATAGCGCGCCACCAACGTATTGCCACGAATGGCGCAGGTCAACTGCATACCTCCGACCAGCGCCGGAAAACAAACAGCCTGACCTGCCTCGTCCCAGGTTTCACGTTCAGGAAACTGGATCGTTTGATTCACGGCGCCATTTCCTGCTTCAACGCCGCAATAACCGGTTCGATCTCCGGCAGTTTGCCATGCCATAGCAGGAAGGCGTGTGCCGCCTGCCCCACCAGCATTCCCAGGCCATCTGCATAGCGCTGTACGCCGCCATCCAGGCACCAGCGCAGGAAGGGCGTTAATCCCTGCTGGTAAAACATATCGTAGCCGCGAACATGGTGATTCAGTATTGATGCCGGTAACGCCGGCACCTCACCGCTTAAGCCGCTGGATGTCGCATTAATGATAAGATCAAATTCATGACCTTCGATCGCCGACATCTCCAGCGCACTGACGCTGCCGGTATGGTTAAAGAGTTGAGCCAGTTCCCGGGCCCGGGAAAAAGTTCGATTCACAATCGTGACCGGGCAGTCCAGAGAAAGCAGCGGCAGAAGTGCGCCCCGCGCCGCGCCTCCGGCACCCACCAGCAGGATTCGGTAGCCAGGGCGGATCAACTGCAGACGTTCCAGATCGCTGAGTAGTCCCACACCATCGGTGTTATCGCCCAATAATCGGCCATCATCCAGGCACTTAAGCGTATTAACAGCCCCAGCCAGTGAGGCACGCTCGGTCAGTTCATCCGCCCGGGCAAATGCCTGCTCTTTAAAAGGCACGGTCACGTTAGCCCCCCGGCCGCCGGTCATAAAGAAATGCTCAAGCGTCGACACAAAGTCATCCATCGGGGCCAGTACACGTCCATAGGGATGAACGATATTCAGCTGTTCCGCAAACTGGCGATGAATAAATGGTGATTTACTGTGTGCAATCGGATTACCGAAAACAGCGTAGGTTTCCATGCTATTACCCCTGACGAATAAGTTCGCCGGTCAAGGCATCACGAATTTCAGAAGGATTCTGGCGTCCGCCGGTTTCCCCGAGCAGGACAGGGAAGTCTGCGCCAAACTGCTCAGCCACTTCCCGGGCACTGCGACACGGCGGTTGCCCGCTCAGATTGGCGCTGGTCGAAACCAGCGGTTTGCCGTATGCCCGGCACAACGTCACCACCAGAGGATGATTGGTCACGCGTACCGCCAGCGAATTAAAGCGGCCCGTCAGCCAACGCGGCGTGCTCGGCTTTGCTGGAAACACAAAGGTTACCGGCCCCGGCCAGCGGGAAAATATGGATTCACGCTGCATCTCATTTAGCATGCTGTCATCGATGTACGGCGTAAGCTGCGAATAATCCGCCGCAATCAGAATCAGCCCTTTCTCTACCGGGCGTTGTTTCAGCGCCAGCAGACGGTTAACCGCGGCTTCACTATCAGGATCGCAGCCAACGCCAAACACGGCTTCTGTTGGATAAGCGATAACTTGTTGTTGATTAAGGAGAGCGATAATCTCCTCTGTAGACATGTCAGGGGGGTTATTCTTCACAGGCTGATTGGGCCGGAATCGGCTTTCCACATTGTTTACTCGCGCAAAAACGTTTTACACCATGCGCGGTCTTCTTCTCGATAAGCAGCGGGTAGTGACATTCAGGACACTCACCCACCACCGGTTTAAAATTGATGGCGAACTGACAGGCCGGATAACGATCGCAGGAATGGAAGGTTTTGCCGTAGCGGGAACGCCGCTGCACCAGGTGCCCCTGCCCGCACTGAGGGCAAGGAATTGCGGTATCGTCAGGTTTATCGATAAGTTCCGTATGTTCGCAGGCGGGGTAGCCGGTGCAGCCAATAAACATACCAAAGCGCCCCTGGCGTAAAACCAGATCGCGACCGCATTCCGGACACTGCTGCCCCTCCAGCACTTTAATGACATGTCCATCCGCCTGATTCTTCAATGGTCGAATGTAGTCACATGCCGGATAGTGGGAGCAGCCCAGAAACGGGCCATGTTTCCCGGAGCGTATAACTAACTCTGCCCCACAGCAGGGGCAGAGTTCCTGATTGCTTACATCAAATAGTGCCGGTTTGGCCATAGGAATTTATCGAACCGCTGCGTTAGTGCAGCTGGCCTTCGCTGGTTTCAAACAGTAACTCTTCCATCTGCTGATAGGCATTTTCGCATCCCGGGATGTTAAACAGCACCATCAACACTACCCATTTAAGGTCTTCAAGATCGAACTCGTCGGCGTCCAGCGCCATGACGCGCTCAATCACCATTTCACGTGTTTCAAGGTTTAGCACCTGAATCTGCTCAAGAAACAGCAGGAAACCCCGGCAGTCGGCATCTAAACGACGGCGTTCATCCTCAGTGTAGATACGCATGGAGAGCGGATCGGCAGCCAACTGCATCGGCTCTGCCAGCCCATCCTGATAATCGGCCAGTTTTTCCAGCCACATCAGGGCGTTATAAATATCTTCCCGCTCAAAACCAACGTCCGTCAAATCACGGGTCAGTTTGTCCTGATCCACGCGCGCTTCCGGCTCAGTATGGATATAGGTTTCAAACAAATACATTAGTACGTCGAACATGGCCTGCCCTCCTCAATCGGACATAGCCGCCGGGTACAGCTGCGATCCATCCTGCTAACTCCAGTTCAAGTAATTGAGCCACTGTCACTGGCACAGGTTGGCCGGCACGTTCAGCGACGACGTCAACAGGTGTAACCTCATCTCCTACGTTAGCCAGGAGGTGGGCAAATGGCAATGGGGGGACTTCGCGATCTGTGGGATTATTGTCCGCATTCGCTAAAGAAGGAAGCCAGCATAGCTCATTTTGTAAATTATCGATAATGTCCTGAGGTTCGGTAACCGCAATCGCCCCCTGCTTGATCAACCAATGGGTTCCTTCGCTACCGGGGCTACCGATAGCGCCTGGCAGCGCAAACAGTTCCCTTCCCTGATCCAAAGCGTAGCGTGCTGTGGTCAGAGAGCCACTACGTAATGAGGCTTCTACCACCAGTACCCCGCGGCTGAGTCCACTAATAATTCGGTTACGACGAGGAAAATGGTAAGGCAGCGCTGGCGCATCCAGCGGAAACTCAGAAACAATCGCGCCGCCCTGTCCGATAATCTGTTCGGCCAGTTGCCTGTGGCGTCGCGGATAAATCGTTGCCAGCCCGTTACCCAGTACCGCCAGCGTTTTGCCTTGCGCGGCCAGCGCGCCCCGATGGGCGACGGCATCGATACCTAATGCCAGTCCACTCACGATAGACAGCCCGGCAGCCGCCAGCGCATACGCAAAATGTTCCCCCCAGCGGGCGCCATACCAGGAATGGTTACGGCTGCCGACGATCGCCAGTTGTTCGCTTCGCAGCAGCGACGGATTGCCTTTTAGCATCAGCGCGCCGGGAAACCAGTCGATGGCTCGTAACTGTAACGGATATTCTGGCGCCAGCGCCGTGATCAGATGATTTTCCGGCTGTTCCAGCCAGCGATACGCCCGTTCCAGCGCCGCCGGCGCCACGCTGTTAAACTGCATACGCTGCTGCAAGGTCAGGCCCCGCAGCGCTTCATCAATCCCCGACGAGGCTGTAAATCGGGTCGCCGCCACCGTCATCTTTTCGCCGCTGAAATATTGCACCGCCATTAAGCGCAGCCAGAACTCTGTCTCATCCATGTCCGCCTCCCGGCACAGGCCGCCCGACAATCCCTGCGATTGGTGACTGATGCTGTCAATCAGGGGGCGATTTGTCTAGAATAAAGGTCATAATCCTTTCAATCGTTGAATACAGATCCGGATAGTTATGTCAGTTTTGCAGGTATTACATGTTCCCGACGAGCGTCTGCGCAAAGTTGCTGAGCCCGTCAAAGAAGTGAATGCGGAAATTCAGCGTATCGTCGATGATATGTTCGAGACAATGTACGCCGAAGAAGGCATTGGCCTGGCCGCAACCCAGGTCAACATCCACCAGCGAATTATCGTTATCGACGTTTCAGAAAACCGCGACGAGCGCCTGGTACTGATTAATCCTGAGCTGCTGGAAAAAAGCGGCGAAACCGGAATCGAAGAGGGTTGCCTTTCCATTCCCGAACAGCGCGCGTTGGTGCCCCGCGCCGAGAACGTAAAAATTCGCGCCCTCGATCGCGACGGTAAAGAATATGAACTGGAAGCCGACGGCCTGCTGGCAATCTGTATCCAGCACGAGATGGATCACCTGATGGGCAAACTGTTTATCGATTATCTGTCGAAGATGAAACGCGATCGCATCGTACAGAAAGTCGAAAAACTGGATCGCCTGAAGGCGCGTGCCGCCAGCTAAACAGACAGGGAATAACGTGTCCGAATCACTCCGTATTATTTTTGCCGGTACGCCGGACTTCGCAGCGCGTCACCTAGACGCGCTGTTCGCGTCTGAGCACCAGGTGGTTGGCGTTTTCACGCAGCCGGATCGCCCGGCGGGCCGTGGTAAAAAACTGATGCCCAGCCCGGTGAAAGCTCTGGCTCAGGAAAAAGGCATCCCCGTTTTCCAGCCCGCTTCGCTGCGACCGGAAGAAAACCAGCAGTTGGTCGCCAATTTAAATGCCGACGTTATGGTGGTGGTGGCCTATGGCCTGATCCTGCCCAAAGCCGTACTGGCGATGCCTCGCCTGGGCTGTATTAACGTTCATGGCTCCCTGCTGCCGCGCTGGCGCGGTGCGGCGCCAATTCAGCGCGCTCTGTGGGCCGGCGATGCTGAAACCGGCGTGACCATCATGCAGATGGATGTCGGTCTGGATACCGGCGATATGTTGTATAAGCTCGCCTGCCCCATTACTGCGCAGGACACCAGCGCCACGCTGTATGACAGGCTCGCTGAGCTCGGCCCTGAAGGATTGCTGGCAACGCTGACGCAGCTGGCAAGCAATCAGGCCCGTGCGGAAAAACAGGATGAAGCGCAGGCCACCTATGCCGAGAAACTGAGTAAAGAAGAGGCCCGCCTGGACTGGTCGCTTTCTGCGGCCCAGCTTGAGCGCTGCATTCGCGCGTTCACCCCCTGGCCGGTAAGTTACTTCACCGTGGGCGAGCAGCCGGTTAAGGTGTGGCAGGCCTCGGTCATCGATGCTCCGGTTGGAGCCGAACCAGGTACCATTCTCGAAGCCAGCAAGCAAGGCATTCAAATCGCCACCGCCGACGGCGTGCTTAATCTGGAGATACTGCAACCGGCAGGTAAAAAGCCAATGGCGGCCCGCGACCTGCTGAACTCGCGCCGCGAGTGGTTCGAGCCAGGCAACCGCCTGGCCTGACGACCAGACAGACTCACGCCCGGAAGGCACCTTCCGGGCATTTTTGTTTTTAACGCGGGCACAGAACCAATCCAGTCTATGAAAAAGAACACAAACCTCCGCAGCCTGGCAGCCCAGTCCATCGAACAGGTAGTGGAAAAAGGGCAATCCCTGAGTAACGTGCTGCCTGTTATGCAAAATAAAGTGTCAGAGAAAGATCGGGCGCTGTTACAGGAGCTGTGCTTCGGCGTGCTGCGCACTCTCCCTCAGTTGGAGTGGCTGGCCGCTCAGCTAATGGCTCGCCCGATGACCGGGAAACAGCGCATCGTCCATTATCTGATCCTGGTGGGAATCTATCAGTTGATTCACACCCGCATTCCGGCCCATGCGGCGCTGGCGGAAACCGTTGAAGGTGCGGTAGTTCTGCGGAAAATGCAGTTTAAGGGGCTGATTAACGGCGTCCTGCGCAACTTCCAGCGTCGTCAGCAGGAGTTGCTGGCGCAGGCGGAAAAGAACGACTGCCGCTGGCTGCATCCCGAATGGCTGTTGGCCCGGCTACGCAAAGCATATCCCCGGCAGTGGCAGAGCATCGTCGAGGCAAATAACCAGCGCCCTCCGATGTGGCTACGGGTTAACCGCCAGCACGGCAGCCGCGATGCCTGGCTTGAACGCCTGAAAGCGCAGGAAATCAACGGGCATCCACACCCGCGCTATCGGGATGCGGTTCGGCTGGATTTCCCACTGCCGGTGCAGGCGCTCCCCGGTTTCGAACAGGGCGATGTCACCGTTCAGGATGCTTCGGCTCAGGGCTGTGTCGATCTGCTGGCCCCCCAAAACGGCGAGGCAATCCTAGATCTCTGCGCCGCACCGGGCGGTAAGACCACCCATATTCTGGAAGCCGCTCCCGACGCTGCGGTCATGGCGGTGGATGTCGATGAACAGCGCCTGAAGCGCGTGCATGAGAACCTGGCGCGTCTGGGGATGAAGGCCGAAGTAAAATGCGGCGATGGGCGCTTTCCTGCACAGTGGTGTGGCGAACAGCATTTTGATCGTATTCTGCTGGATGCCCCCTGTTCCGCAACCGGCGTTATTCGCCGCCATCCCGATATAAAATGGCTGCGACGCGATCGGGACATCGACGAGCTGGCGCAGCTCCAGGCAGAGATTCTCGACGCTGTATGGCCGCATCTGAAACCAGGCGGTACCATGGTCTATGCGACCTGCTCCATCCTGCCACAGGAGAACAGTGAGCAGATCGCCGCGTTTCTTAGCCGACATTCCGACGCCCGTCTGGTGGAAACCGGTACGCCTGCGCAACCAGGTATTCAAAACCTGCCAGCTGCAGATGAAGGCGATGGCTTCTTTTACGCTAAGCTAATCAAGGGCTAATCCGCGACAGTGGATTAGGTTTACAGCATCAACGAAGCGATATGCGATGAAGATAATTATTCTCGGCGCGGGCCAGGTCGGCGGTACGCTGGCGGAAAACCTGGTCGGTGAAAATAACGATATCACCGTGGTCGATACCAACGGCGATCGGCTACACAGCCTACAGGATAAATTCGACCTGCGCGTGGTGCAGGGCCATGGTTCCCATCCCCGGGTACTGCGTGATGCCGGCGCCGACGATGCCGACATGCTGGTCGCGGTTACCAGCTCTGACGAAACCAATATGATCGCCTGCCAGGTGGCCTATTCGCTGTTTAATACGCCAAACCGCATCGCCCGTATCCGCGCGCCGGAATATGTCCGCGATGCCGAGCGACTATTCACGCCGGAGGCCGTGCCCATCGACCACCTGATAGCGCCCGAACAGCTGGTCATCGACAGTATTTACCGGCTAATTGAATACCCCGGTGCCTTGCAGGTGGTGAACTTCGCCGAAGGCAAGGTAGCGCTGGCGGTAGTGAAGGCCTATTATGGCGGCCCGCTGGTCGGCAACGCGCTGTCAACGATGCGCGAGCACATGCCGCATATCGATACCCGCGTCGCGGCGATTTTCCGCCACGATCGGCCGATTCGCCCGCAAGGATCCACCATTGTCGAAGCTGGCGACGAAGTGTTCTTTATTGCCGCTTCCCAACACATTCGGGCGGTGATGAGCGAACTTCAGCGTCTGGAGAAGCCCTACAAGCGTATTATGCTGGTCGGTGGCGGCAATATCGGCGCCGGTCTGGCTCAGCGTCTGGAAAAGGATTACAGCGTGAAGCTGATCGAGCGCGATCAGCAGCGCGCCGCCGAACTGGCGGAGATGCTGCAGGACACTATCGTGTTCTATGGCGATGCGTCGGATCAGGAGCTGCTGGCCGAAGAGCATATCGATCAGGTGGATCTGTTTATCGCCGTCACCAACGATGATGAGGCCAACATCATGTCAGCGATGCTGGCCAAACGCCTGGGCGCCAAAAAAGTAATGGTGCTTATCCAACGACGTGCCTACGTCGACCTGGTGCAGGGCAGCGTGATTGATATTGCAATTTCACCTCAGCAGGCGACCATTTCTGCGCTGCTCAGCCACGTGCGTAAAGCGGATATCGTCGGCGTCTCTTCCCTGCGTCGCGGCGTCGCGGAAGCCATTGAAGCCGTGGCCCACGGTGACGAAAGCACCTCACGCGTGGTCGGCCGGGTCATCAGCGAAATTAAGCTGCCGCCCGGCACTATTATCGGCGCGGTCGTGCGCGGCAACGATGTGATGATAGCCAATGACGATCTGCGTATAGAGCAGGGCGATCACGTGATTATGTTCCTGACGGATAAGAAGTTTGTTTCCGATGTGGAACGCCTGTTCCAGCCCAGTCCCTTCTTTCTGTAACGCTCAGGCGGCGTCTGCCGCCCTTATAAAATCCCTTAATTTTCAGTGGATAACCCAGGATATTCTCCAGCCGCACAAATGGCAAAGCAGACGGCTTCTGTTAAACTTAGGCGTGTCGGCATATACATGGAGTAATAACAATGAGCTTTTTTAAAGAGTTCCGCGAATTCGCGATGCGCGGAAACGTGGTGGATTTGGCAGTAGGTGTCATCATTGGCGCGGCCTTCGGCAAAATCGTTTCGTCACTGGTCGCAGATATTATTATGCCGCCGCTGGGGTTACTGATCGGCGGTATTGACTTTAAGCAATTTGCCTGGACGCTTAAGGAAGCCGTCGGCGATACTCCGGCTGTGGTTATTAATTACGGCGTCTTCCTGCAAAACGTGTTTGATTTTGTGATTGTCGCACTGGCGATATTTATGATTATCAAACTGATCAACAACCTGCATAAGAAAAAAGAAGAGGCTCCGGCAGCACCGCCAGAACCGACCAAAGAAGAAGTTCTGCTGGGCGAGATCCGCGATCTGCTGAAAGAGCGTAACGGCAAATCTTGATTCCCACTGGCGGCTACCCGGCCGTAGCCGCCAGACTTTCACATATTATCCCGGTAGATAACTGAAATAATCGAAGTCAGCGTGACAGCCGTCGCCGCTTATATCCTCGCAGTGTAGTCCGACAAACGCGCCGGTGAAGAATCCTCGCCCGGCGATATAATCATCTGACAGTTTCCAGGCTTCAAAGCTCAACGGTACGCGCTGCCAGCGCGCGCCATCGAACGAGTAGCTGTAGTGATAACTGAGATGATCGACTTCCACTCTCAGCCAGACGAAGGATACCTCTTCCGGAACCAGGATTGGCTCTTCGTACAGATGCCAGCCCGGTACGTTGCGATCCAACTGGATAATCTTAAGCGTTCTCCCCCTGCCCTCTTCCCGATCCATAAAGAAGTAGCTCCAGTTCCTGGTGTTGTAGTAGCAGGTCAGCCCCGCGCTCTGCTGGAAGTGAGCGGGATCAAACTGCATACAGGTTTCAGCCCGGAAACGGAAATGCTGCCAGCGCCTGGCGACAGTAGCCTGCGCAAAGGTCGAGACCAGGGAGTCATTGCCGTAGAGACGCAGAAATCCTTCACGGGCACTCAACGACCCCAGGCGATCGTCGAACGGAATGCGCAGCGTCTGGAGTGCAGGATCGAGTGTCAAATTGTCGAAGTCATCACGCCACGCCTCACTTTGCAGAACCTCACACTTTGCCGTTCCCGGCCCCGGGATTTGCACACCGCCCTGTTTTCCTCCTTCTACATAAGGCCAACCGTCCTGCCAGCCAATACGGGCGATAGCAGTTTCACGCCCCAGCGGGCAGTAACCACGGCCACCGGCTGCCAGCAGAGGAACCCCGGGCAATCGCAGAGGTCGGCTGGCCAGATAGGCCATAAACCACTCACCGTCCGGTGTGTTAACCAACGAGCCGTGGCCGCTTTTCTGCAATGAATGTTCGGGTGCATCCCAGGTTGTCATAATTGTGGTATCGGGATGCAGTTCATAAGGGCCTTCCGGCGCTCCGGACCGTAATACCACCACGGCATGCTCATAGCTGGTCCCACCTTCCGCCACGACCAGGTAGTAATAACCATCACGCTGATACAGATGTGGTCCTTCGGTATAACGCAGCGCCGTACCGGTAAACAGCGTTTTGCGCTGCGGAGATAGCCGTCTCTCCTGAGGAAAATATTCCTGAATCACGATAGTACAGTGCGGATCGCTGTGATGGCGCGGCCCCCAGGGGCGATAAAGATAATATTTACGCCCGTCATTGTCGTGAAACAGCGAAGGATCGAACCCGCCATTGCCCATCGGGATCGGCTCACTCCATGGCCCTTCGATCGAAGGGGCTGTCACCAGATAGTTACGGCCGTTTTTCCACGGTGAATCCACTACCTTAACATCGGTATAGACCAGCCAGAACAGACCATCCGCATAGCTCAGACAGGGCGCCCAGATACCACCGGAATCCGGGTTTCCCCTCATATCAAGCTGCGATACGCGATCCAGTGGGCAAGCCGCAAGCGTCCAGTTATTGAGATCCCTGGAATGGTAGATTCGTACACCGGGGAACCATTCGAATGTGGAAGTAGCAATGTAGTAATCCTCTCCGCACCGGCAAATGGACGGATCGGGATGAAAGCCTTTCAGTACAGGATTGGTTATTGTGGACATTATCTTCTCCCTGCTGATTAACTGGACATGGTGACGGTCGATGAGGCTGGCTCCTGCCCCTGAGAGGGCAGCCGGCGATTTTTCTCTAACTGGCGACTGATCTCTTCCACTCTACGGCTGTCCAGCTTGTAAAAGTGCAGCATGGCGAACATGCCTGCATAGAGTACGACGGGAACAATACAAAACAGCACCCGGATTGATGTCAGCACAAGTTCCGGCTGCGCGGCGGTGCTGGAAGAGTAATTGACAGCGGCAAGGATCCAGCCAATAAGCGCACCGCCAAACGCCAGCCCGATTTTGAGGCTGAAGAGATAGGTCGAAAACACCAGGCCGTCCAGACGACGACCGCTACGGCTCTCTTCGTAATCAACCACGTCGGAGGCCATCAGCCACTGTAGCGGCGTGGTGGTATTAAAGATAAACAGGAACAGAATATTCAGGGCAAACAACAGAGCAATGCGATCCGCCGGAATAAAGAAAATCAACAGGCTAATCAACGAGTAGATAATAATTATCCAGCGGAACGCGACAAGGCGATCGAAACGCCCCAACAGCCGGGAAGAGCACAGAGAGCCAAACATGGTTGCAATGCTGCCATAGAGCAGAAACTGCGTTGCCAGCGCCGGATGATCCATCACATATTTCACAAAGTAGAGGGTGGCACCGCCACGAACCACCGTGGAACAGGTCGCCATCATTTTGAAAGCGCACATAATTCGCCACTGACCGTTGCCCAACAGTAATCGGAGGTCGCGCACTACCGAAGCCCCTGGCTGAGGAGCAAACTGATAGCGTTCACGGGTGGCGAAGAAGCAGATATACAGCAGAACCACACCAGTAATGCCCAGCACGCACATCGCCCCAAAGTATCCCACTCGCTCATCGCCCTGGCCAATCAGACCAACCAGCGGCAAAGCGATCCCGCTGATCGCCAGCGCCCCCGCCGCCGCCAGGAAGAACCGCCAGGACTGTAGCGCATGGCGCTGTTTAGGATCGTTGGTCAGCGTGCCCGGCATAGCGCAGTAAGGCACATTGATAAAGGTGTAGACCAGGGTCAGCAGAATATAGGTCACGCAGGCATAGACTATCTTACCGGTTTGAGAAAAATCAGGTGTATAGAAAGTCATGATGCAGACAATGCCAAATGGAATCGCCCCCCAGAGCAGGTAGGGGCGGAACTGGCCATAACGCGTACGCGTGCGGTCAACCAGCAATCCCATAAGCGGATCGGTAACCGCATCCAGGATCCGCGAGATCAGGAACAGAGTGCCCATCACTCCCGCCGACAGCCCAAAAACATCTGTGTAAAAATAGGCCAGCAGAAACATGGTTGCCTGCCAGACGAAGCCGCAGGCGGTGTCCCCCAGACCGTAACCAATCTTATCTTTCAGCGTTAACGCCATTTCGGCCCCCAACCAGAAGTAAGTGGATTAAAGGAATCTACAAAATGGGTGATACAGCGACTGGCATTCTGTAAGAAAAGCACCTTTATGCTGAGCACCAGAGCAGTTTCAGCCAGATCAGTATGGAAAGAGTCGGCTTTGGGCAATAGTGATCAATTCTGGTTTAGGCATTACGATTTTTGGTTTTTGTGATATTTAGCCAGGAATAAAACCTTTAAATATCATAACACTATCGATTAATAACTGGGGGTTATCGGAACAGGAATTAGTAAGAGAGGGAAGAAGGAAAGAGAACAGGACAAGACAGAAGGGCAGTGGTAAAAAAGCGCGTCGCTTGCTTGCCGCTGCCCTCCTGCCAGGCCTTACCGCTATGTTTGGCCTTACGCTTGTAGCTCCCTTTGCCTTTGCTGTTCTTTTCTACCCGCTGGCGAAAAAGGGGATCGTGCAACAAGGCTTCCAGTGCATTATCCTGGATCTTGCCGCGTTTGTGCTGATAGCGACTCATAAAATAAACCTTCTGGTCATGGATAAGAATGGTGGTATTACCGAATATGGCGCTATTATGCGCCGCGATATCTGGGGCTGCAACCTGACAGCGCTACGCTTCAGGCAGCCGCTGGCGCAGCTTATCAGCGTAATCACCATACAAAAAGTCAGTGTCAAGACCGGCCTGACGCAGGCGTAGCTCCAGCAGAGAAAGGCGTTTACTGATGGCCTTATAGTCCGGATGCTGCTGCTGAACCCCTTTCAGTAAATCCGCCAGTTCAATCGCCTCTTTGCGCATCTCCAGTTCTGGTGGCAGGCAACCTGCGTTTTTCAGTAGCCGATAACCGGCGCGCAGTTCCGCTGGAACATGGGAATCATCGTCAAGTTCAAGGGGTTCACCGCTGCCCGGCAAATCATCCAGTTCCCCTTTACGCTGCGCTTCCAGGATATGGCGCTCGGCCCATTCATCAATCAACCACATCGTGTATCTCCGTGGGAGTTATGAAATAAGAGTACGAGGATTTATGAAAGGAGGAAACGCCAGAGATAAAAAAACCCGCCGGAGCGGGTTTTTTTACATGCGGCAGATTACTCTGCAGCAGCTTCTGCTTGCGGCTCAGGGCGATCCAGCAGCTCGATGTATGCCATCGGCGCGTTATCACCTGCGCGGAAGCCACACTTCAGAATGCGAGTGTAACCACCTGCACGGCTCGCGAAACGCGGGCCCAGCTCGTTAAACAGTTTTGCCACGATCTCGTTATCACGAGTACGGGCGAATGCCAGACGACGATTAGCTACGCTGTCGGTCTTGGCAAGAGTAATCAGCGGCTCAACTACGCGACGCAGCTCTTTCGCTTTCGGCAGGGTCGTCTTGATTATCTCATGACGAACCAGAGAGCCTGCCATGTTGCGGAACATAGCCTGGCGATGGCTGCTGTTGCGGTTCAGTTGACGACCACTCTTACGATGGCGCATGACCTTATCCTTCTCAGTAAAACCTTAACCTGCGATCCGGTTATTCGTCAGCAATGCTTGCCGGCGGCCAGTTTTCCAGGCGCATGCCCAGAGACAGACCACGTGAGGCCAGCACGTCTTTAATCTCGGTAAGAGATTTTTTACCCAGGTTAGGCGTTTTAAGCAGCTCAACCTCGGTACGCTGTACCAGATCACCGATGTAGTGGATAGCTTCTGCCTTAAGGCAGTTAGCAGAGCGGACAGTCAATTCCAGATCGTCAACAGGGCGCAGCAGGATCGGATCGAATTCTGGTTTCTCTTCTTTCACTTCCGGCTGACGTACATCACGCAGGTCAACGAAAGCTTCCAGTTGTTCGGCCAGGATGGTTGCCGCACGACGAATCGCCTCTTCAGGATCGATAGTGCCGTTGGTTTCCATTTCGATGACCAGCTTGTCCAGGTCGGTACGTTGCTCAACACGCGCTGCTTCAACATTGTAGGCAATACGCTCTACAGGGCTGTAGCAAGCGTCGACCAGCAGACGACCGATCGGGCGCTCATCTTCTTCCGAATGAATTCGGGCAGACGCCGGAACATAACCACGGCCGCGCTGAACTTTGATACGCATGCTAATAGACGCGTTTTCATCAGTCAGGTGGCAGATCACATGCTGCGGCTTGACGATTTCGACATCACCGTCGTGGGTGATATCGGCTGCGGTTACAGGGCCAATGCCAGATTTATTCAGGGTAAGAATAACTTCATCTTTGCCCTGAACTTTCACCGCCAGCCCTTTCAGGTTGAGCAGGATTTCCAGGATATCTTCCTGAACGCCTTCTTTGGTGCTGTACTCATGAAGTACACCATCAATCTCAACCTCGGTCACCGCGCAACCCGGCATCGATGAAAGCAGAATACGGCGCAGTGCGTTACCCAGAGTATGGCCAAAGCCACGCTCTAAAGGTTCAAGGGTCACCTTGGCGTGCGTCGAACTCACTTGCTCGATATCTACCAGGCGCGGTTTTAGAAACTCTGTCACAGAACCCTGCATTGTGTCCTCTCTTTGGTACTAAGCTTTACTTGGAGTAAAGCTCGACGATCAGGTGTTCGTTAATGTCCGCAGACAGATCAGAACGCTCCGGCTTACGCTTGAACGTGCCTTCCATCTTGCCAGCATCAACTTCCAGCCAGGTAGGCTTTTCACGCTGCTCGGCCAGCTCCAGAGCGGCCTTGACGCGAGACTGCTTTTTAGCTTTCTCACGTACGCTTACAACGTCGCTCGGTCTAACCTGATAAGAAGCGATGTTAACAACACGACCGTTTACCATAATAGCTTTGTGGCTTACCAGCTGACGTGCTTCTGCACGAGTGGCGCCAAAACCCATACGGTATACAACGTTGTCCAGGCGACCTTCCAGCAGAGCCAGCAGGTTTTCACCAGTGTTGCCTTTCAGACGCGCTGCTTCTTTGTAATAGTTACGGAACTGACGCTCCAGAACGCCATACATACGGCGAACTTTCTGCTTCTCACGTAACTGTACACCATAGTCAGACAGACGCGGTTTACGCGCACCGTGCTGGCCAGGAGCCTGTTCAATTTTACACTTGGTATCGATCGCGCGAACGCCAGACTTCAGGAACAGGTCTGTGCCCTCGCGACGGCTCAGCTTGAGCTTAGGACCCAAATATCTTGCCATTTTCTTTCTCCAACATTCCTAAAAACGGGCGTTATACGCGACGTTTTTTCGGCGGACGACAACCGTTGTGAGGGATCGGAGTCACATCAGTAATGTTCGTGATGCGGAAACCAGCGGCGTTCAGAGCACGAATGGTAGATTCGCGGCCCGGACCCGGTCCCTTAACCATAACTTCCAGGTTCTTGATACCGTAATCTTTCACGGCTTCTGCGCAACGCTCTGCTGCTACCTGAGCGGCGAACGGCGTAGATTTACGAGAACCACGGAAACCGGAACCACCGGCAGTTGCCCAACCCAGAGCGTTACCCTGACGATCGGTAATGGTAACGATGGTGTTGTTGAAAGAAGCATGGATATGAGCCACGCCGTCAGAGACTTGCTTTCTTACACGCTTACGTGCACGAATAGGTGCCTTTGCCATTATTCAATCACCCCGATTATTTCTTGATCGGTTTACGCGGACCCTTACGGGTACGTGCGTTGGTCTTGGTACGCTGACCGCGAACCGGCAGACCACGACGATGACGCAAACCACGGTAGCAACCAAGGTCCATCAGACGCTTGATGCTCAGGGTTACTTCACGGCGCAAATCACCTTCTACGACGAAATTACCTACTTCGTTACGCAGCGTGTCGATCTGTTCTTCAGACAGCTCACTGATCTTAACATCTTCAGCGATGCCCGCAGCGGCACAGATGGCCTTGGAGCGGGTTTTGCCGACGCCATAAATAGCGGTTAACGCGATTACAGCATGTTTGTGATCAGGAATGTTAATGCCTGCTATACGGGCCACTATGCACTCCTACTATTAGATTTGTACGCCCCATGCTGAAAAGCCCGTTTTCAGGATACTCAAATGGAAACGTACAGACATACAAAAGATTGGCTGGCTAATCTAGCCAGCTCAACCCAACTTTGCAAGAAAAATATGCGAGATAATCAGCCTTGACGCTGTTTATGCTTCGGCTCGGCACTGCAAATCACGCGGATAACACCATCACGCTTAACGATTTTGCAGTTACGGCATAATTTCTTGACGGAAGCACGAACTTTCATTTTTACTCTCCGTAACTTCTCAGGCGCCTTAGCGGCCGTAGCCTTTCAGGTTCGCCTTCTTCAATGCAGACTCGTACTGACTGGACATCATCAGAGTTTGCACTTGAGCCATAAAGTCCATGATGACCACGACAACAATAAGCAGTGAGGTCCCACCGAAGTAGAACGGCACTTTCATCGCATCACGCATGAACTCCGGGATCAGGCAGATAAAAGTAATGTAGAGCGCGCCGACCAGTGTCAGACGAGTCATTACTTTATCGATATACTTCGCCGTTTGCTCTCCCGGACGAATTCCTGGTACAAATGCACCGGACTTCTTCAGGTTATCTGCTGTTTCACGCGGGTTGAAAACCAACGCCGTGTAGAAGAAACAGAAGAAGATGATTGCAGACGCATAGAGTAACACATAAAGCGGTTGCCCAGGCTGCAAATACAGCGAAATTGTTGTCAGCCAGTTCCAACCCGTTCCGCCCCCAAACCACGACGCGATGGTCGCCGGGAACAGAATAATACTGGAAGCGAAGATTGCCGGGATAACCCCTGCCATATTCACTTTCAGCGGTAAATGTGTGCTCTGTGCAGCATAGACGCGGCGCCCCTGCTGGCGTTTGGCGTAGTTCACCACAATACGGCGTTGACCACGTTCAACAAACACCACGAAGAAGGTCACGGCAAATACCAATACTGCAACCAACAGCAACAGGAGGAAGTGCAGGTCGCCCTGCCGCGCCTGCTCGATAGTGTGGGCGATAGCTGGCGGAAGGCCAGCTACGATGCCCGCGAAGATTATGATAGAGATACCGTTGCCGATACCTCGTTCAGTAATCTGTTCGCCAAGCCACATCAGGAACATGGTTCCCGTGACCAGACTCACAACAGCGGTGAAATAGAACGCAAAGCCCGGGTTAATAACCAGCCCCTGCATCCCAGGCATATTCGGCAGACCGGTTGCAATACCGACCGACTGGAATATCGCTAACACCAGCGTGCCGTAGCGGGTGTACTGGCTAATCTTACGACGGCCAGCCTCCCCTTCTTTCTTCAGCTCTGCCAGGGCGGGATGAACCACCGTCAGCAGCTGGATGATGATCGATGCCGAGATGTACGGCATGATACCCAGTGCGAAAATAGAAGCACGGCTCAGGGCACCACCAGAGAACATGTTAAACATTTCAATGATGGTGCCACGCTGTTGATCGAGCAGTTTGGCAAGTACAGCGGCATCAATACCAGGGATCGGAATAAAAGAGCCAATACGGAACACGATCAGCGCACCGATAACAAACAAAAGTCTGCGTTTCAGCTCGCCGAGGCCGCCTTTAGCACTTTGAAAATCTAATCCCGGTTGCTTTGCCATCTGCTACTTATTCCTCGATTTTACCGCCAGCAGCTTCGATAGCAGCACGCGCACCTTTGGTGACACGCAGGCCGCGAACGGTTACCGGACGAGTTACCGAACCCGCCAGGATCACTTTCGCGAACTCGATCTGGATACCGATAATGTTAGCTGCTTTCAGCGTGTTCAGGTCAACTACGTCGCCTTCCACTTTAGCCAGGTCAGACAGACGAACTTCTGCGGTAACCATAGCCTTGCGAGAGGTGAAGCCGAACTTCGGCAGACGACGGTACAGCGGCATCTGGCCACCCTCGAAACCGCGACGTACGCCACCGCCAGAACGAGACTTCTGACCTTTGTGACCACGACCACCGGTTTTACCGAGGCCTGAACCGATACCACGGCCCAGACGCTTACCTTCGCGCTTGGAGCCCTCGGCCGGAGACAGAGTATTTAAACGCATCTCTTACTCCTCAACTTTAACCATGAAGGAAACCGCGTTGACCATACCGCGAATAGCAGGAGTATCCTCGCGCTCTACGGTGTGACCAATACGACGCAGACCCAGGCCAAGCAGCGTTGCCTTATGCTTCGGCAAACGACCGATAGCGCTACGGGTTTGAGTGATTTTAATAGTCTTTGCCATGGTCAATTACCCCAGAATTTCTTCAACGGATTTACCACGCTTGGCAGCGACCATTTCCGGAGATTTCATGTTCGCCAGACCGTCGATAGTTGCACGAACCACGTTGATCGGGTTGGTGGAACCATAGGCCTTGGCCAGAACGTTATGGACCCCGGCGACTTCCAGGACGGCGCGCATTGCACCACCGGCGATGATACCGGTACCTTCGGAAGCCGGCTGCATGAACACGCGAGAACCCGTGTGAACACCTTTAACCGGGTGCTGCAGGGTAGCGTTGTTCAGCGCGACGTTAATCATGTTGCGACGGGCTTTTTCCATCGCTTTCTGGATCGCTGCCGGAACTTCACGGGCTTTACCGTAACCAAAACCTACGCGACCGTTACCGTCACCCACTACAGTCAGAGCGGTGAAGGAGAAAATACGGCCACCTTTAACAGTCTTGGATACGCGGTTTACCGCGATCAGCTTTTCCTGCAGTTCGCCAGCTTGTTTTTCGATGTGAGCCATCTTACACCTCTACCTTAGAACTGAAGGCCAGCTTCACGGGCAGCATCTGCCAGTGCCTGGACACGACCATGATATTGGAAACCAGAGCGGTCAAAAGAAACATCTTTGATGCCTTTTTCCAGAGCGCGCTCAGCGACAGCTTTACCGACAGCGGCGGCAGCGTCTTTGTTCCCGGTGTACTTCAGTTGCTCAGAGATAGCTTTTTCTACAGTAGAAGCGGCTACCAGAACTTCAGAACCGTTCGATGCGATTACCTGGGCGTAAATATGACGCGGGGTACGATGTACCACCAGGCGAGTCGCTCCCAGCTCTTTGAGCTTGCGACGTGCGCGGGTCGCACGACGGATACGAGCAGATTTCTTATCCATAGTGTTACCTTACTTCTTCTTAGCCTCTTTGGTACGCACGACTTCGTCGGCGTAACGAACACCCTTGCCTTTATAAGGCTCAGGACGACGGTAGGCACGCACGTCAGCAGCAACCTGGCCGATCACCTGCTTATCAGCGCCTTTCAGCACGATTTCAGTCTGAGTCGGACATTCAGCAGTAACGCCTGCCGGCAGCTCGTGGTCAATCGGATGTGAGTAACCCAGAGACAGGTTCAGCACATTGCCTTTAACCGCTGCACGATAACCTACACCAACCAGCTGCAGCTTCCGGGTGAAGCCTTCGGTAACACCGATAACCATTGAGTTCAGCAGTGCACGAGCGGTACCCGCCTGCGCCCAGCCGTCAGCGAAGCCGTCACGCGGACCGAAGGTCAGCGTATTGTCGGCATTTTTCACTTCAACAGCATCGTTGATAGTACGAGTCAGCTCGCCGTTTTTACCTTTGATCGTAATAACCTGACCGTTGATTTTAACGTCAACGCCGGCAGGAATAACGACCGGTGCTTTAGCAACACGAGACATTTTTTCCTCCGATTAGGCTACGTAGCAGATAATTTCGCCACCAAGACCAGCCTGGCGCGCTGCACGATCGGTCATAACACCTTTTGAGGTAGAAACGACAGC
Organism: Rosenbergiella sp. YN46; assembly: GCF_036620675.1. Lineage (NCBI taxonomy): Bacteria > Pseudomonadati > Pseudomonadota > Gammaproteobacteria > Enterobacterales > Erwiniaceae > Rosenbergiella > Rosenbergiella sp. YN46. Next base: position 21,495 of record NZ_JAZHEE010000036.1, on the reverse strand, counting down.
AATACCCAGACCGGCCATAACTTTCGGCAGCTCATCTTTTTTCTTATAGATGCGCAGGCCCGGGCGGCTGACACGCTGAATGCTCTCTACCACAGCCTTGCCCTGGAAATACTTAAGAGTCACTTCCAGTTCAGGCTTAGTGTCGCCTTCAGTTTTAAAATCTTCGATATAACCTTCTTCCTTCAGCACTTTGGCAATTGCCACTTTCAGCCTGGAGGAAGGCATGGTGACCGCAACTTTGTTCGCGGCCTGACCGTTACGGATACGGGTCAGCATATCCGCGATCGGATCTTGCATGCTCATCTGTCTTTACTCCCGTGATTCAATTGGTGACAATTACCAGCTAGCCTTTTTCAGACCCGGAATTTCACCGCGCATAGCGGCTTCACGGACCTTAATACGGCTCAACCCGAACTTCCGCAGGAATGCGTGCGGACGACCTGTTTGACGGCAGCGATTACGCTGACGGGACGGGCTGGAATCACGCGGCAGAGTCTGCAGCTTAAGAACGGCATTCCAACGATCTTCGTCGGAAGCGTTCACGTCTGAAATGATTGCTTTCAGTTCAGCGCGTTTAGCGAAGTACTTATCGGCCAGTGCGGCGCGCTTAACTTCGCGAGCTTTCATTGATTGCTTAGCCATGAACGTAACCCTGGTTTACTTGCGGAACGGGAAGTCAAAGGCTGCCAGCAGAGCGCGGCCTTCATCATCGGATTTCGCAGTGGTGGTAATGGTGATATCCAGACCACGTACGCGATCGACTTTGTCATAGTCGATTTCCGGGAAGATGATCTGCTCACGGACACCCATGCTGTAGTTGCCACGACCGTCGAAAGACTTTGCGGACAGGCCACGGAAGTCACGGATACGCGGTACAGCAATGGTGATCAGGCGCTCAAGGAACTCCCACATGCGTTCGCCACGCAGAGTTACTTTACAGCCGATCGGATAGCCCTGACGGATTTTGAAGCCTGCAACAGATTTGCGTGCTTTGGTGACCAGCGGTTTTTGACCGGAGATTGCCGCCAGATCCGCTGCTGCGTTGTCCAGCAGTTTCTTGTCAGCGATCGCTTCACCAACACCCATGTTCAGGGTAATCTTCTCGACCCGAGGGACTTGCATGACAGAATTGTAGTTAAACTCGGTCATGAGTTTTTTAACTACTTCGTCTTTGTAGTAATCATGCAGTTTCGCCATCGTACTACTCCAAATTACTTGATAGTTTCGCCATTAGATTTAAAGAAACGGACTTTTTTGCCGTCTTCGAATCTAAAGCCTACACGGTCCGCTTTACCGGTTGCCGCATTGAAGATCGCAACGTTGGACAGCTGGATCGCAGCTTCTTTTTCAACGATGCCACCCGGCTGGTTCAGAGCCGGAACCGGCTTCTGGTGTTTCTTAACCAGGTTGATACCTTCAACGATGACCTTACCAGAAGTCAGGACATTTTTTACTTTACCGCGCTTACCTTTATCTTTACCGGTCAGCACGATAATTTCGTCATCACGACGGATTTTCGCTGCCATGTTCGCTCCTTAGAGTACTTCTGGTGCCAGAGAGATGATTTTCATAAACTTCTCAGAACGAAGTTCACGAGTAACCGGCCCAAAAATACGCGTACCGATCGGCTGCTCGCTGTTGTTGTTCAGAAGAACACAAGCATTGCCATCGAAGCGAACGACAGAACCGTCAGGGCGACGAACACCCTTCCTGGTGCGCACCACTACCGCCTTCAGCACATCACCTTTCTTCACCTTGCCACGAGGAATTGCTTCCTTGATGGTGATTTTGATGATGTCGCCGACGCCTGCGTAGCGACGGTGCGAGCCACCCAGAACCTTGATACACATTACGCGACGCGCGCCGGAGTTGTCGGCGACGTTCAGCATAGTCTGTTCTTGGATCATTTCAGTGCTCCGCTAATGTCAACTACTACTACTTCGGGACCTAATTAAACAGGTCGTTGGAAAGCCCCATAATCAAGGGCGCGGCATTATAACACCACCCGCCTGATATGGGTAGAAAAAATAAACGGCCCATCGCTGGGCCGTTTATTTGTATGAAAGAGGTACTGTATTACAGAACCGCTTTCTCTACAACGCGAACGAGAGTCCAGGACTTGGTCTTGGAAATCGGACGGCATTCGTGGATTTCTACCACGTCACCGATACCGCATTCGTTGTTCTCGTCGTGTACGTGCAGTTTAGTCGTACGTTTGATGAATTTACCGTAGATCGGGTGTTTCACGAAACGCTCGATAGCAACAACGGCAGACTTCTGCATTTTGTTGCTAACAACACGACCCTGCAGAGTACGGATTTTATCGGTCATTACGCACCCGCCTTCTCAGTCAGTAAAGTCTTAACGCGTGCGACATCACGACGCACTTGCTTCAACAGGTGAGTCTGTTGCAGCTGGCCACTTGCCGCCTGCATGCGCAGGTTGAACTGCTCGCGCAGCAGGTTAAGCAGCTCGGTGTTCAGCTCTTCAACGCTCTTTTCACGCAGCTCTTTTGCTTTCATTACATCACCGTCTTAGTTACAAAGGTGGTTTTGATGGGCAGTTTCGCTGCTGCCAGCTTGAATGCTTCACGGGCCAGCTCTTCCGATACACCGTCCATCTCGTACAGGACTTTGCCCGGCTGAATCAAGGCAACCCAATATTCCACGTTACCTTTACCTTTACCCATACGCACTTCCAGCGGCTTTTCGGTGATCGGTTTGTCCGGGAATACACGGATCCAGATCTTACCCTGACGCTTAACTGCACGGGTCATTGCACGACGTGCTGCTTCGATCTGACGGGCAGTCAGACGACCACGGCCAACAGCTTTGAGACCGAAAGTGCCGAAGCTAACATCCGTACCGGCAGCCAGACCACGGTTGCGGCCTTTGTGCACTTTACGGAATTTTGTACGCTTTGGTTGTAACATCAGCGACGCTCCTTATTTACGGCCTTTACGCTGCTGCTTTTTGGGTTGAGCAGCCGGTTTTTCCGCCTGTTCAACAGCAGCCATACCACCAAGGATCTCACCTTTGAAGATCCACACCTTAACGCCGATTACACCGTAAGTGGTGTGCGCTTCGGAAGTGTTGTAGTCAATATCAGCACGCAGGGTGTGCAGCGGAACACGACCTTCACGATACCATTCGGTACGTGCGATCTCCGCGCCGCCCAGACGGCCGCTAACTTCAACTTTGATACCTTTAGCGCCCAGACGCATAGCATTCTGAACAGCACGCTTCATCGCACGACGGAACATCACACGACGCTCCAGCTGAGAAGTAATGCTGTCAGCAACCAGTTTTGCGTCCAGTTCAGGCTTACGAACTTCGGCGATATTGATCTGAGCAGGTACGCCAGCCAGATCGGCTACGGCCTTGCGCAGTTTTTCTACGTCTTCACCTTTCTTACCGATAACGATACCCGGACGAGCAGTGTGAATGGTCACACGAATGCTCTTAGCCGGACGCTCGATAACGATGCGGGATACGGACGCTTTAGCCAGTTCCTTAGTCAGGTACTGGCGCACTTTAAAATCGCTGTCCAGGTTGTCAGCGAATTCTTTGGTGTTCGCGAACCAGGTAGAGTTCCAGGGTTTTACAATACCCAGGCGAATACCATTAGGATGTACTTTCTGACCCATTGCTAGTCTCCAGAGTCTCAGCGATCGGACACAACCACAGTAATGTGGCTGGTGCGCTTCAGGATGCGATCTGCACGACCTTTGGCACGCGGCATAATGCGTTTCATGGTCGGACCTTCGTCGACGAAGATTTTCGTGACTTTCAGATCGTCGATATCAGCGCCATCGTTGTGTTCAGCGTTAGCAATGGCAGATTCCAGAACTTTCTTGACCAGTACAGCCGCTTTCTTATTGGTGTAGGTCAGAACTTCAAGAGCCTGCGACACTTTCTTACCGCGGATCAGGTCAGCCACCAGGCGAACCTTCTGAGCAGAAGAACGAGCATGGCGATGTTTAGCGATAGTTTCCATCTCTTCCTCCTCTCTTAACGTTTCTTGGCTTTCTTATCAGCCGCGTGGCCGCGATAAGTACGGGTCGGCGCGAATTCACCCAGCTTGTGACCGACCATTTCATCGGTTACGAATACCGGAACGTGCTGACGACCATTATGGACAGCGATGGTCAAACCGATCATGTTAGGAAAGATCGTTGAACGACGGGACCAGGTGCGCAGGGGCTTCTTGTCACCGCTTTCCACCGCTTTCTCTACCTTCTTCAGCAAGTGCAGGTCAATAAAAGGACCTTTCTTGAGAGAACGTGGCATGGCTTATCCTCTAAAATTATTTTTTGCTACGGCGACGTACGATGAACTTATCAGTACGCTTGTTGCTACGGGTCTTCTTACCTTTGGTCTGAACGCCCCACGGGGATACCGGGTGCTTACCAAAGTTACGACCTTCACCACCACCGTGCGGGTGATCTACCGGGTTCATCGCAGTACCGCGAACGGTCGGACGAACACCACGCCAGCGGCTGGCACCAGCTTTACCCAGTACGCGCAGCATATGTTCTGCGTTACCGACTTCGCCCAGTGTAGCGCGGCATTCAGCTTCAACCTTGCGCATTTCGCCAGAGCGCAGACGCAGGGTAACGTAAGCGCCGTCGCGAGCAACGATCTGCACATATGCGCCTGCAGAGCGAGCCAGCTGGCCGCCTTTACCCGGCTTCATTTCTACGTTATGAACGGTAGAACCCACCGGGATGTTACGCATCGGCAGAGTGTTGCCGGTTTTGATAGCAGCATCAACGCCAGACTGAATCTGGTCGCCAGCTTTCAGGCCTTTCGGGGCCAGGATATAACGGCGCTCGCCGTCTTTGTACAGAACCAGCGCGATATTCGCGGAACGGTTCGGATCGTACTCAAGACGCTCAACAACTGCCGGGATACCGTCTTTGTTGCGCTTAAAGTCAACAATACGGTAAGCCTGCTTATGACCACCACCAATGTGACGCGTGGTGATACGGCCATTGTTGTTACGGCCACCGGACTTGCTGTTTTTCTCCAGCAACGGAGCAAAAGGTTTGCCCTTGTGCAGCTCAGGGTTCACCACTTTAACGACGTGGCGACGACCCGGAGATGTCGGTTTACACTTAACAATTGCCATTGTTCTTTACTCCTCCGACTTACTCAGCGCCGCCGATGAAGTCCAGGTTCTGGCCTTCTTTCAGGGTGACGTAAGCTTTTTTCCAGTCGCTACGACGACCGATACGCTGTCCGTGACGCTTAACCTTACCCTTAACGATCAGAGTACGTACGTCATTGACTTCGACTTCAAACAGTTTCTGCACAGCAGCTTTGATTTCTGCTTTGGTCGCGTCTTTAGCAACTTTGAGAACGATGGTGTTGTTTTTTTCCATCGCAGTAGACGCTTTTTCAGAAACGTGCGGTGCACGCAGCACTTTCAGCAGACGTTCTTCACGGATCATGCCAGCATCTCCTCAACTTGCTTAACAGCGTCAGCAGTCATGACGACTTTGTCGAAGGCGATCAGGCTAACCGGGTCGATACCCGCTGCGTCGCGAACGTCAACCTTGTGCAGGTTGCGCGCGGCCAGGAACAGGTTCTCGTCCAGCTCACCAGTGATGATCAGCACATCTTCCAGCGCCATGTCTTTCAGTTTCTGCGCCAGCAGTTTGGTCTTCGGCGCATCGACTGCGAACTTCTCGACGACGATCAGACGATCCTGACGTACCAGTTCGGACAGGATGCTTTTCAGCGCGCCGCGGTACATCTTTTTGTTAACTTTTTGACTGTGGTCCTGCGGACGTGCAGCGAAGGTTACGCCACCAGAACGCCAGATCGGGCTCTTGATGGAACCGGAACGTGCACGACCAGTACCTTTCTGGCGCCACGGTTTTTTACCGGAGCCAGTCACTTCAGCACGGGTTTTCTGAGCACGGGTACCCTGACGAGCACCTGCAGCGTATGCAACTACAACCTGGTGTACCAGCGCTTCGTTGAAATCACGACCGAAGGTAGTTTCGGAAACAGTCAGCGCGCTCTGCGCGTCTTTCAGTACTAATTCCATTGCTATCTCCTCACGCCTTCACAGCCGGTTTAACGATCAGGTCGCAGCCGGTTGCACCCGGAACAGCACCCTTAACCAGCAGCAGGTTGCGCTCAGCGTCAACGCGTACTACGTCCAGGCTCTGAACGGTTACACGCTCATTACCCAGCTGACCTGCCATTTTCTTGCCTTTGAATACTTTGCCCGGAGTCTGGTTCTGACCGATAGAACCCGGAACGCGGTGAGACAAGGAGTTACCGTGAGTCGCGTCCTGGGTACGGAAGTTCCAGCGCTTAACGGTACCTGCGAAACCTTTACCTTTAGAGGTGCCAGTTACGTCAACTTTTTTAACGTCAGCAAACAGCTCAACGCTAATATCCTGACCTACGGTGAACTCTTCGCCTTCAGCCAGGCGGAATTCCCACAGACCACGGCCAGCTTCAACGCCAGCTTTAGCGAAGTGACCCGCTTCCGGCTTGGTTACACGGTTAGCTTTTTTAGCACCGGTGGTAACCTGGATTGCGCGGTAGCCATCGTTAGCCAGATCTTTAACCTGAGTAACGCGGTTTGCTTCTACTTCGATAACGGTTACGGGGATAGAAACGCCTTCTTCAGTGAAGATGCGGGTCATGCCCACTTTTTTACCGACTAAACCAATCATTGTTTCAACCTCTCAATCGCTCAATGACCCTGATTAACCCAGGCTGATCTGCACGTCTACACCGGCAGCCAGATCCAGACGCATCAGAGCATCAACGGTTTTCTCGGTTGGCTCAACGATGTCAACCAGACGCTTGTGAGTGCGGATTTCGTACTGATCGCGCGCGTCTTTATTAACGTGCGGAGAAATCAGAACGGTGAAGCGCTCTTTGCGGGTCGGCAGCGGGATCGGACCACGAACCTGCGCACCAGTGCGCTTGGCAGTCTCGACGATTTCCGCGGTTGATTGATCGATCAGGCGATGATCAAACGCTTTCAGGCGGATACGGATTCTTTGGTTCTGCATGAGACCAGAGCTCCAATTATTTTATAGACGAAAAGAATTACTCCTCGCACCCATTACGATTGATGGGGGAGTGTAATCGTTCTTGCGTAGCCCCCCGATTGGGAGCATTGTCGGTAATCTAAAAAAGAGAAGATTACCACAGGGTTCCGTCGAACCCGCCGTCAATAATGACAAGCCCGCGCATTATACGTGAATATCGCGCCGAAGCAAGTGCTGTTTAGAAAAGCGTCACTACCGACGACAACCGGCGCAGGAGACCACCTCCCCACCGGCCACTGAGAGCGAAAAGGCGTTATTCCTCTTCCTTGATTTGAGACTGAATGTAGTTCTGCAGGCCAATCTTATCGATAAGCCCCAGCTCCGTTTCCAGCCAGTCGATGTGATGCTCTTCTTCTTCAAGAATCTTAATCATCATATCCCGGCTGACATAATCATGAATACTGTCAGCATAGGCGATGGCTTCACGCAGATCCTTGGCACCTTCCATTTCCAGTTGCAGATCGGAACGCAACATCTCTTCCACATCTTCGCCGATGCGCAACTTACCGAGATCCTGGAGATTGGGGATGCCTTCAAGAAAAAGAATACGCTCAATGTACTTATCGGCGTGCTTCATCTCATCGATAGACTCGTGGTATTCAACGTCGTTCAGACGCATTAACCCCCAGTCCTTAAACATTCTGGCATGAAGAAAATACTGATTGATTGCGACAAGCTCATTTCCCAATAATTTATTGAGATAATTTATTATCTTAACGTCACCTTTCATTTTTAACCCTCCGCATCCACTACAAAAAAGCGTAGAAGGGCTTCAGGGTAAGTCAAATTATCCCCGATAAACTTGAGGTTGCCGACAATTCAGGCAGCACGCAGTGATAAATAGCGAACTCAGGCGATCTCTTGAAATTCCGGCATCTGGATCATCTCTTCCTGCATGATCTCACGGGCCGCTCTTACGCATTTGCCACACTGGTTACCAACAGGAATAAACTTGCGTAACTGCTGAAAAGACTGAGGATGGAACTGGCGCACGGCTTGGCGGATTTTTTTATCACTGACGCCATTACATAAGCAAACGTACATAACAACTCCCGTTCAAAAACTGCGCAAAGTGTAAATGAGAATAGTTATGATTACAATAGCGCATCGCGGGGAGAAAATCATATCAGCGTTGCAGTTCGCTGGCACCAGACAGAAAAAAAGCGCCCGAAGGCGCTTTTTTATTCAGCTTAAAGAGAATTAAGCTTTAACTTCAGCAACAACGCCCGCGCCAACGGTACGGCCGCCTTCACGGATTGCGAAGCGCAGACCTTTGTCCATTGCGATCGGGTGGATCAGCTCAACATCCATCTTGATGTTGTCGCCAGGCATTACCATCTCTACGCCTTCCGGCAGAGTGATGGAGCCCGTCACGTCAGTGGTACGGAAGTAGAACTGCGGACGGTAGCCTTTGAAGAACGGAGTATGACGGCCGCCTTCATCTTTGGACAGAACGTAAACTTCTGCTTCGAACCTGGTGTGCGGGTTGATGGAGCCCGGCTTAGCCAGTACCTGACCACGCTGAACTTCGTCACGCTTGGTACCACGCAGCAGGATACCGCAGTTCTCACCGGCACGGCCTTCGTCCAGCAGTTTGCGGAACATTTCAACGCCAGTACAGGTGGTCTTCGCAGTCTCTTTGATACCCACGATTTCCACTTCGTCGCCCACTTTGATGATACCGGTTTCTACACGACCGGTAACAACGGTACCACGACCAGAGATGGAGAATACGTCTTCGATCGGCAGCAGGAACGGCTTGTCGGTGTCACGCTCCGGCTCCGGAATGTAGGAGTCCAGCGCTTCAGCCAGTTCAATAACCTTCGCTTCCCACTCTGCGTCGCCTTCCAGCGCTTTCAGCGCGGAGCCGCGGATAACCGGGCAGTCGTCACCCGGGAAGTCGTACTGAGACAGCAGCTCACGAACTTCCATCTCAACCAGTTCCAGCAGCTCTTCGTCATCAACCATGTCACACTTGTTCATGAACACGATGATGCACGGTACGCCTACCTGGCGGCCCAGCAGGATGTGCTCGCGGGTCTGCGGCATCGGGCCGTCAGTCGCAGCAACAACCAGGATAGCGCCGTCCATCTGTGCAGCACCGGTGATCATGTTTTTCACGTAGTCGGCGTGCCCGGGGCAGTCAACGTGTGCGTAGTGACGGGTCGGGGTGTCATATTCAACGTGAGAGGTGTTGATGGTGATACCACGAGCCTTCTCTTCCGGCGCGTTATCGATCTGGTCGAATGCGCGAGCAGCACCGCCGTAGGTTTTAGCCAGTACGGTGGTGATGGCAGCGGTCAGAGTGGTTTTACCATGGTCAACGTGGCCGATAGTACCAACGTTGACGTGGGGTTTTGTACGTTCAAATTTTTCTTTAGCCACGACTATATTCCTTACTTTCTGTGCTCTCCCCTGTGGAAAGGAGAGCACGGGATCATTGTTTTAACCCAGCGGCTTATTTACCACGGGCTTCGATAACGGCCTGAGCAACGTTGCTCGGCGCTTCCGCATACTTCAGGAACTCCATGGAGTAAGAAGCACGGCCCTGGGTCTGGGAACGCAGGTCGGTTGCGTAACCAAACATTTCGGACAGCGGAACCTGCGCACGAACGGTCTTACCGGTCGGGGTATCATCCATACCTTCGATGATGCCGCGACGACGGTTCAGGTCACCGATAACGTCACCCATGTTCTCTTCCGGGGTCTCAACTTCAACCTTCATGATCGGCTCAAGCAGAACCGGCTTCGCCTTCTTAAAGCCCTCTTTAAAGGCGATAGAAGCGGCCAGTTTAAACGCCAGCTCGGAGGAGTCAACGTCGTGGTAGGAACCGAAGTGCAGACGCACGCCGAGATCAACTACCGGGTAACCAGCCAGCGGACCAGATTTGAGCTGCTCCTGAATACCTTTATCAACGGCCGGGATATATTCGCCAGGAATAACACCGCCTTTGATTTCGTTGACAAATTCGTAGCCAGCGCCGCCCGGCTCCAGCGGATACATATCGATCACTACGTGACCATACTGACCGCGACCACCAGACTGCTTCGCGTGTTTACCTTCGATATCCTTAACGGTATCGCGGATAGTTTCACGGTAAGCAACCTGAGGTTTACCGACGTTCGCTTCAACGTTGAATTCACGCTTCATGCGGTCAACGATGATGTCAAGGTGCAGCTCACCCATACCGGAGATGATGGTCTGGTTGGATTCTTCGTCCGTCCGCACGCGGAAAGACGGGTCTTCCTTGGCCAGACGACCCAGCGCCAGGCCCATTTTCTCCTGGTCAGACTTGGTCTTCGGCTCAACGGCGATGGAGATTACCGGCTCAGGGAACTCCATACGCTCCAGGATGATAGGCGCGTTCGGATCACACAGAGTGTCACCAGTAGTCACGTCTTTCAGACCAATCGCTGCAGCGATGTCGCCCGCACGAACTTCTTTGATCTCTTCACGCTTGTTAGCGTGCATCTGAACGATACGACCAAAACGCTCACGCGCGGACTTCACGGAGTTCAGCACGGTGTCACCGGAGTTAACCACACCAGAGTACACGCGGAAGAAGGTCAGGTTACCCACAAACGGGTCGGTGGCGATTTTGAACGCCAGCGCCGCAAACGGCTCTTTATCGTCAGAATGACGTTCAGCCGGGGTATCTTTACCATCGTCCAGCATACCTTTAATTGCCGGAACGTCAGTCGGTGACGGCAGATAATCGATAACTGCATCCAGCATCGCCTGCACACCTTTGTTCTTAAACGCAGAACCACAGGTGACCAGGATGATTTCGTTGTTCAGAACGCGCTGACGCAGAGCCGTTTTGATCTCTTCTTCAGTCAGTTCTTCACCGCCGAGGTATTTCTCCATCAGCTCTTCGGAAGCTTCTGCAGCAGACTCGATCAGGTTCTGGTGCCATTCTTCAGCCAGTTCCTGCATGTCAGCCGGGATATCTTCATAGTTGAAGGTTACGCCCGCATCTGCATCGTTCCAGTTGATAGCCTTCATTTTCACCAGGTCAACGACACCGGTGAAAGCGTCTTCAGCACCAATCGCCAGCTGCAGCGGAACCGGGTTCGCGCCCAGACGGGTTTTGATCTGACCTACAACTTTCAGGAAGTTCGCGCCCATACGGTCCATTTTGTTAACGAACGCGATGCGCGGAACGTGGTATTTGTTAGCCTGACGCCATACGGTTTCAGACTGCGGCTGAACACCACCGACCGCACAGTAAACCATGACCGCACCGTCGAGCACACGCATGGAACGTTCTACTTCGATAGTGAAGTCAACGTGCCCTGGGGTGTCGATGATGTTGATGCGATGCGGTTCATACTGCTTCGCCATACCCTGCCAGAACGTAGTGGTCGCAGCAGAGGTGATGGTGATACCACGCTCCTGCTCCTGCTCCATCCAGTCCATAGTTGCAGCGCCGTCATGAACTTCACCGATCTTATGGTTCACACCGGTGTAGAACAGAATACGTTCGGTAGTCGTGGTTTTACCGGCGTCGATGTGTGCGCTGATACCGATATTACGGTAGCGCTCAATAGGTGTTGTACGAGCCATTTGATTCCTCTATTGCCTTAGGCGTTCAAGTGAGTTACCCAGTGCGGGCAGCTTTCCTGAAGCGCCCGCCTGGTGACTAACACTCCGGTGGGATTACCAGCGGTAGTGTGCGAACGCCTTGTTGGCTTCTGCCATACGGTGAACGTCTTCACGTTTCTTCACTGCAGTACCTTTGTTTTCTGCAGCGTCAGAAAGTTCGTTCGCCAGGCGCAGAGCCATGGATTTATCACCGCGTTTACGAGCAGCTTCAACGATCCAACGCATTGCCAGGGCATTACGACGGACCGGACGAACTTCAACCGGAACCTGGTAGGTGGAACCACCCACGCGGCGAGACTTAACTTCGACAGTCGGGCGCACGTTTTCGAGGGCGATTTCGAAAGCTTCCAGTTCGGTTTTACCAGAGCGCTGAGCCAGGGTCTCAAGCGCGCTGTATACGATTGCTTCAGCGGTAGACTTCTTACCGTCTACCATCAGGATGTTCACAAATTTAGCCAGCAGTTCAGATCCGAACTTCGGATCCGGCAGAATTTTACGCTGACCAATGACGCGACGACGTGGCATGGAATTACTCCGTTGTTAATTCAGGATTGTCCAAAACTCTACGAGTTTAGTTTGACATTTAAGTTAAAACGTTTGGCCTTACTTAACGGAGATCCATTAAGCCTTAGGACGCTTCACGCCGTACTTGGAACGAGCCTGCTTACGGTCTTTAACACCAGAGCAGTCCAGCGCGCCACGAACGGTGTGGTAACGAACACCCGGGAGGTCTTTAACACGACCACCGCGGATCAGGACAACGGAGTGCTCCTGCAGGTTGTGGCCTTCACCACCGATGTAGGAGGTCACTTCGTAACCGTTAGTCAGACGAACACGGCAAACTTTACGCAGTGCAGAGTTCGGTTTTTTCGGAGTGGTGGTATATACGCGAGTACATACACCACGTTTTTGCGGGCAGGCTTCCAGCGCCGGCACGTTGCTTTTCGCAACTTTGCGTGCGCGTGGTTTGCGTACCAGCTGGTTAACTGTTGCCATTAAATAGCTCCTGGTTTTAGCTTTTGCTTCGTAAACACGTAATAAAACGGCCTCATACAATATGAGGACGCAGAATTTTAGGGCCGGGCCGAAAGGGTGTCAAGAAATATACAGCGGAACGCAACTCACCAGGCCATCTGACTATGCTGGTTTACCGCCAGTCTGACGAAGTCAGTATAGCTTACGCACTCAATTTCGGTCGAAATTTGCGCAGATAAGCCGCGTGCTTCAACATCTTCCTTCAAGGCGTAGACAGATATGGGGGCGCAGCGCAATAACCCAAGGGCCGCCCCGCCTTTCAGCGCGGCAATAACACCATCCTGCAGCAGCAGTAGCTCGTCGCCGGAGCGGGTCGTGCGCAACAGCGCGGCGAGATCGCAATGGAACGGAGAGTGGCTGAGCGTAAACAGCATAGGAGCCTCAGAAAGTTAAGATCACATCGTACTCGTCCAGTCGGGCGCGCAACGCATCCGGCTCCAGAGGCACGGCATCCATGACCAGCGGCAGACCAGGCTCCAGACCGCGCTCGCGCATTGAAGCGCTGCATATCCAGCACTGGTCAATATCATAGAGTTCCAGCACGCCGAAGGTGGCGATATAGTCACGCGCCAGGATTTTCTGGGGCTGCTGGTCGGGCAGCAGTTGCAGCACCCCATCGCTCAGAAAGAATACGCCGATCTCATCGCTTAACGCCGAAGTCGCCAGTAGCGCATCCAGCCCTTCACGACCAGTAGCAGAGCCATGGGGAGCCCGGGTAAAAACAAAGGCAATACGTTTCATCAGAACTGCACCATCCGCTCGCAGCTCAGCGCTGCCTCGGCAAGCTGCCCCAGGCCGCTCATCGTAAATCCTGGCTGCATATTGGCCACGCCAGGGCTCAGATGCTGCGCTTGCGTCTCATCCACCACGCCGCGACGCAACGCGGCGGCCACGCAGATATGAAGCTGGACGCCATGCGCTTCATGAAGCGCCTGCCAGGCGCGCACCACATCAAACTCATCGCTGGCCGGAGCTGTCAGTTGATTGGCGTTGTAAACGCCTTCGCGATAGAAAAACACGCGCTCCAGCTGATGGCCTTCAGCAATTAACGCTCTGGCGAACTGCAACGCGCTGCTGGCCTGCTGGGTGCCATAGGCAGGGCCGGTCACCATCAGGGCGAAACGCATTACTTCTCCTGCCCCTGGAAATCGCCGCTTTTAAACTGGCGAATATAGAGATAGACCGTGTGCTTGGAAATATTCAGACGATCCGCAACCTGATTAATAGCATCTTTAATATCGAAGATCCCTTTCTCATAAAGATTCAGGACAATCTGACGATTCTTGGCGTTATTGGAAACATTACGATCGGCGTTGACCTCTTCTATCGTGAACTCCAGCGTCTGGGTCACCAGATCGTCCACAGACGATGCAAAATTGACTGAAGAAGGAACCTCTTCCTGGCTTTCCGGCGGAATAAAGGTACTCATAATCTGGGAGAACGGCACATCAAGATTCATGTTGATGCACAGTAGCCCAATAACCCGCTGTTCCCGATTGCGAATGGCGATGGTCACCGATTTCATCAAAACGCCGCTTTTGGCGCGGGTGAAATAGCACTTCGATACGCTGCTGTCGGCACCAGTCATATCGTGCAGCATACGCAGCGCCAGGTCGGTAATCGGTGATCCGATCTTACGCCCGGTATGTTCGCCGTTAGCGATGCGAATCGCCGAGCATTTCAGATCCTGTAATGAGTGCAAAACAATTTCACAGTGGGGGCCAATTAACATAGCCAGGCCATCCACTACCGCTTCATAGGATTTCAGAATATCGAAGTCGGTTTGTACAAAGGGACGCTGATCCAGTAAATCAAGCTCACTGGTTTCATTAGTTAAAAGCGACCTGGACATGAAAAAAATCACTCCTTTACGGCAGCCTGTTGCCATGACGAAGACGCAGGCTCGTTATATGACGTGTGATGCTAAGGTAATACAGCCCAGGCAGCGCTTTCCAGTTTTAATTCCAATAAAAAACGCCGCCCCAAAGGGCGGCGCCTGTATGAAACGGATTACTTTTTCTTTTCCGCTTCCTGCTTAGCCTTATTGGCATCAGCTTTAGCGTCTTCTTTCGGCGCCGGTTTAATATCCAGCAGCTCGACGTCAAACACCAGGGTGGAGTTGGCCGGGATCCCCGGAACGCCCGCTTTACCGTATGCCAGACCCGGTGGGATAACCAGTTTGATCTTGCCACCTTTCTTGATGTGCTTCAGGCCTTCGGTCCAGCCAGGAATCACACCGTCCAGACGGAAGGAGAGCGGCTCGCCGCGGGTGTAAGAGTTATCGAACTCTTTACCATCGATGAGCGTGCCTTTGTAGTTAACAACAACCGTATCGCTGTCTTTCGGCGCGTCGCCGCTACCCTCTTTCTCTACTTTGTACAGCAGACCGCTCTTGGTGCTCTTCACACCTTTCTCTGCGGCAAAGTCGGTACGGAACTTCTTACCTTTAGTTTCGTTTTCCGTCGCTTCTTTTTCCATACGTTCCTGAGCGGCGGTCTTCACACGGGTTTCAAACGCCTGGAGCGTCTTCTGAGTTTCCTCATCAGAAAGCTTGCTCTTATTAGCAAAGGCATCCTGAACGCCGGCGATCAACTGGTCTTTGTCCAGTTTGATCCCCAGTTTTTCTTGCTCTTTCAGTGAGTTCTCCATGTAACTGCCCAGCGATGCCCCCAGGGCATAAGCGGATTTCTGATCGTCATTCTTGAAATTCGCTTTGCTGTCGCTCGCAGCAGCAGCCGGTTTAGCTGCATCGGCAGCAGACGCCAGCGGCGCATTCAGGGCAACGGCCATCGTGGTCGCAAGCAGCGTTACTTTAAACAGTGATTTCATCCATTATCTCCAGCCCGAAGCCTCTCGCCCCGGGTTTGTATGAACCGAATTGTGTACTATACCGTCAGTGAGAAAAGCAACACAATCTCACCCGGTCCGATCTCAAGTCAAGTTAAGACTATTTTTGTTTAAATAAGTTTCCTCAGACCCAATAAGTCACTGTCAGATCCGGATAATTCCAGTAAAATCCCGAAGCCGTACAGGGGCTGCGGCAAACACCAGGAGGAATCATGCAGAACAAATCGACCGAAGAGCGCCTGGCTGAACTGGAAAGTCGTCTGGCATTCCAGGAACTGACCATCGAAGAGCTAAACCAGACGGTCACCGCCCATGAACTGGAAATGGCCAGACTGCGCGAGCATCTGAAAATACTGGTAGAGAAGATCAAGTCCAGTCAGGACTCCCTGGTCGCGCATCAGTCAGAAGAAACGCCGCCGCCGCACTACTGAAACTCAGACATAAAAAAAGCTTCCGGATGGAAGCTTTTTTTGCGCCTGTGGCACGCTTAATGGCAACCACAACCGCCGTTACCACAGCCGCCTTTGCCATGCTCGTGATCGTGACCATGACCGCCGCAGCAGCCATCGCCGTGGTCGTGATGATGATCGTGCTCGCCATGAACGTGGCCGTGAGCCAGCTCTTCCTGAGTCGCTTCACGGATAGCAACCACTTCAACGTTAAAGTTCAGGTTCTGACCCGCCAGCATGTGGTTACCGTCAACCACAACGTAGTCATCGCCGACCTCGGTAATTTCTACCGGCACCGGACCCTGATCGGTTTCCGCGAGAAAACGCATACCTACCTGCAGTTCGTCAACGCCCATGAAGACGTCTTTCGGTACGCGCTGAACCAGATTTTCATCGTACTGACCGTATGCGTCGTTAGCGCCAACGCTTACGTCGAACTTATCGCCAACGCTGCGGCCATCCAGCGCTTTTTCCAGGCCCGAAATCAGGGAGCCGTGACCGTGCAGATAGTCCAGCGGCGCACTCACCGGAGACTCATCAACCATTACACCGTCTTCTGTACGTACCTGATAGGCCAGGCTGACCACCAGGTCTTTTGCTACTTTCATGATATCTCCTGAGCGTGAGAAAGTGACGGGCGCCGATTGTAGCGGAAATCGACGCCGGTGTACCCCTTAGCTTAAAAAAACCTGTCCTATCTCGCTAGTCTGGATGAAAAATCCCTATAACTTGCTCACGTTCGCGCACGCTGCCGCGCGCTTCTTTATCGGCTTCGCGCATCTGGCGGCCACACTTCACACACTCGACGATGTCCACGCCGTTTTCGCGCCACATCGCCATGGAATCCTGCGCCTGACAGTGTGGGCACACTGCACCGGCAATAAATCTTTTACGCACTGCCATTACTTAGTCCTCTATTCGAACTCATCCCAGCCGCTAGTCTGGCGTCGCTCATGCTGCATCTCGCGCTCAAAAATTTCTTCCAGCTCGCGCCGGGCCTCGCGGACGCGGGAAATCTGCGCATTGTCGCTGTGAAGCGGCATCAGTTCTCGCAACATGCTCATATCCAGACGACGGAAGTGATGCTGGGCGCGCAGCGCCTGATGCGGGTGCATACCCAGCGACATTAATACCTTACGCCCCAGCTCCAGGGCGCTGGAAAAGGTTTCGCGGCTGAACTGATCGACCCCGGCCTGCAGCAATTCGTGGGCTTCCACCCTGCCTCTGGCCCTGGCCAGAATCGCCAGGTGGGGAAAATGTTGCTGACACAGATGGACGACCTTCATCGTATCTTCCGGCTCATTACAGGTGATGACTATCGAACGCGCGCGCTCCGCCCCCGCTGAACGCAGCAGTTCCAGCTCTGCGGCATCGCCATAATAAACTTTATAGCCGTATTTACGCATCAGATTGACCGCGGCGATATCGCGCTCCAGCACCGTAATGCGCTTCTTATTGGCCATCAGCAGACGGCCGATCACCTGACCGAAACGGCCAAACCCCACTACGATCACCTCTGGCCGATCGTCTTCCACCCAGGGCTTTTCATCACTCTCTTCCACGCTGTTGATTCGCCGGGCCAGAAGTTTGTCGATAAACTTCATCAGCAGCGGCGTAGTCATCATCGACAACGTCACCGTCACCAGCAACAGCGCCATCTGATCGTTGTGGAACAGTTTCTGGGAAGAGGCTGTGGAAAACAGCACGAAGGCGAACTCCCCACCCTGGCTTAGTACCCCTGCGAACTGGAGCCGTTCATCGGCACGCAGACCATGCAGACGGGCCAGCCCCCAGAGCACCAGAATTTTAACCGCTACCAGCACCAGTACGCTGACTGCCACCCACAACAGATGGGTGTAGAGCACCCCCAGGTTAAGCGCCATTCCCACCGAAATAAAGAACAGCCCCAGCAGCAGCCCCTTAAAAGGTTCTATCGCAATTTCCAGCTCGTGGCGGTATTCACTTTCCGCCAGCAGCACCCCGGCAATAAAAGTGCCCAGCGCCATCGAAAAGCCCAGTGCATCCATAAACAGCGCCGATCCCAGCACCAGCAGCAGCGCCGCCGCGGTAAACACCTCGCGCACACCGGATCCGGCGATAAAACGAAACACCGGGCGTAGCAGATAACGACCAAACAGCAGCATACCGGCGAAGGCCAGTACCTTAAGTCCGATTCGAATCCAGTCCGGATGTTCGTCGCCGTTTCCGGCCAGCAGCGGCACCAACGCCAGCGCCGGAATCACCGCCAGATCCTGAAACAGCAGCACCGAAAATCCCAGTTGGCCAGATTCGCTGCGATTCATGCCTTTATCGCGCATCAGTTGCAGCGCCATTGCCGTTGACGACATCGCCAGCCCGATACCACCGACCACAGCGGCCTGCCAGCTAAAATCGGTCAGCATCAGCAACCCCGCCAGCACTGCGGCGCTAATCAACACCTGGCCGGTACCGACGCCGAAAATCGGCCGCCGCAATTGCCAGAGCCGGGAAGGATTCAGCTCCAGGCCGATGATAAACATCAGGAACACCACGCCCAGCTCGGAAAAATGCAGAATCTCATCGACATCGCTGATAAAAGCCAGCCCCCAGGGGCCGATGGCTATTCCCGCCAGCAGATAACCCAACACAGCGCCAATACCCAGCCGGGAGGCTACCGGCACCGCCACCACGGCGGCAAACAGGAACAGCAACCCCGCCAGCAGCAAATCGCTTCCTTCCATCAACGTCCTCCCGGCGGCAGCGGTTCGGCCAGCCATTCTCCGTAAGCGCTGGCGTAGTGAGCCAGAGCCGTCGCAGACTGACGACGAGCCTGATAAATGATCATTGGATTCATCCAGTGCATCCGGCACATGGCGGCAGTCAACTCAAAAGGGCGCAGCACTTCATTCAGGGTATAGTGATTCAGACCATCGCGGCGCCATGCCGCCTGCGGCTCTCCGGTGGTAATCACGTTACGCCAGTATTTTCCGGCCAGTACATCACCCCCCACCCCGCTGGCGAAACCGCGGCTCAGCACGCGATCCAGCCACTCCTTCAGCAACGCCGGACAGCTATAGGTATAGAGGGGATGCTGAAATACCACGATCTCATGCTGCTTCAGCAGTTCCTGTTCATGGCGGATATCAATAAAAAAGTCCGGATAGTGCGCGTACAGGTCGTGCACGGTGACATTGGTTAACTGCTGCGCCGGTTGGAGCAAAACCCGGTTGGCCACCGAGTCCTGAGATTCCGGATGGGCATACAGCAGCAAAACTTTAGGCGGCTGCGACATCATTACCCTCCAGGGCGTCGTCTTCGATTCTGTTTTGGGCTACCATGCAGCCCGGGCGGGCATACCACCATGCTACGCCTTCGTCATTACAATTTAACATACTCTGAACATACGGCGCCTTATGATTGTTTTCTCATCTCTCCAGATCCGCCGCGGCGCTCAGCTTTTGCTGGATAACGCGACCGCCACCATCAACCCCGGCCAGAAAGCAGGGCTGGTGGGTAAGAACGGCTGCGGCAAGTCGACGCTGCTGGCGTTGCTGAAACATGAGATTACCGCCGACGGCGGCAGCGCCACCTTTCCCGGCACCTGGCAGCTCGCCTGGGTGAATCAGGAAACTCCGGCGCTCGCCATGCCGGCCATCGAGTATGTTATCGACGGCGATCGCGAATATCGCCAGCTCGAACGGCAGCTTACCGACGCCAACGAGAAAAACGACGGTCACGCCATCGCCGCGCTCCACGGAAAACTCGACGCGATAGACGCATGGACCATCCGTGCCCGCGCCGCCAGCCTGCTGCACGGCCTGGGCTTTAGCAACGCTCAAC
The DNA here is from genome assembly GCF_036620675.1 of Rosenbergiella sp. YN46. Classification (NCBI taxonomy): domain Bacteria; kingdom Pseudomonadati; phylum Pseudomonadota; class Gammaproteobacteria; order Enterobacterales; family Erwiniaceae; genus Rosenbergiella; species Rosenbergiella sp. YN46. The sequence continues at coordinate 1,661 of NZ_JAZHEE010000036.1, read as the reverse complement.
TGGAGTTGCCAGTCAGCGACTTTTCCGGGGGCTGGCGTATGCGCCTTAACCTGGCCCAGGCGCTGCTCTGCCGTTCCGATCTGCTGCTGCTTGACGAACCCACCAACCACCTGGATCTGGACGCGGTTATCTGGCTGGAAAAATGGCTGAAAAGCTATCAGGGAACGCTGATTTTGATCTCTCACGATCGCGACTTTCTCGATCCTATCGTGGACAAAATTATTCATATCGAGCAGCAGCAACTGTTCGAATACACCGGCAATTACAGCGACTTCGAACGCCAGCGCGCTACGCGCCTGGCCCAGCAGCAGGCAACTTACGAAAGCCAGCAACTGAAGGTCGCGCATCTGCAAAGCTATATCGACAGATTCCGCGCCAAGGCGACCAAGGCCAAACAGGCCCAGAGCCGTATAAAAATGCTGGAGCGCATGGAGCTCATTGCCCCGGCCCACGTCGATAACCCGTTCCACTTCAACTTCCGGGCGCCGGAAAGCCTGCCGAATCCGCTGCTGAAGATGGAACACGTCAGCGCCGGTTATGGCGATAAAGTCGTGCTGAAGTCGATTAAGCTCAACCTGGTCCCGGGTTCACGCATCGGTCTGCTGGGACGTAACGGCGCCGGTAAATCGACGCTTATCAAACTGCTGGCGGACGAACTGGCACCGCTTAACGGCGAAGTGGCATTAGCCAAAGGCATTAAGCTGGGCTATTTCGCCCAGCATCAGCTGGAGTTTCTGCGTGCCGATGAGTCTCCGCTCCAGCACATGGCGCGTCTGGCACCAAAAGAGACAGAACAAGCGCTGCGCGACTATCTGGGCGGTTTCGATTTCCGCGGCGATAAGGTCAGCGCCCCCACTCAGCACTTTTCCGGCGGCGAGAAGGCCCGACTGGTGCTGGCGCTTATCGTCTGGCAGCGCCCCAACCTGCTGCTGCTCGACGAACCGACCAACCACCTGGATCTCGATATGCGTCAGGCGCTCACCGAAGCCCTGATCGGCTTTGACGGCGCGCTGGTGGTGGTTTCGCACGACAGGCACCTGCTACGCTCCACCACCGACGATCTCTACCTGGTGCACGACGGGCTGGTAGAGCCGTTCGACGGCGATCTGGACGACTATCAGCAGTGGCTGAGCGATCGGCAGAAGCAGGAGAGTCGTCAGGAAACGGCAGCGAAGCCGGATAGCGCCAACAGCGCCCAGGCACGTAAGGATCAGAAGCGACGCGAGGCTGAATTCCGCAGCCAGACACAGCCGCTGCGTAAACAGATTACAACCCTTGAAAAGCAGATGGAAAAACTGGGCAGCACGCTGGCGGCGGCCGAAGAAAAACTGTCTGATCAGGCGTTGTACAATCCGGAACGTAAAGCCGAACTCAATGAGTGCCTGCAGACCCAAAGCCAGGCCAAATCCGCCCTTGAAGAGACGGAAATGGCCTGGCTGGAAGCGCAAGAGGAGCTGGAACGGCTAACCCAGACGTTCGAGGCGCAGTAACGACCGGGTCATGACTGTACGCCGGCGACACGGCCATTAATGGCTACACATCGGCGAGACAAGGCGCAAGGCACCGAGGGAACGGAGCATACAGAGAGTATGTGAGTATCCCGAGGCGACGCAGCAACGCCGTCGTAGCCACGCCAGTCCTTCCGGGTAATGGCTGTGCGT
>NZ_JAZHEE010000035.1:0-42467 GCF_036620675.1 Rosenbergiella sp. YN46 | reverse complement strand
ATCTCCTTCGTTGGCAGAATTGAGTATGCCGGAAGATCTCTAAATGTGAATGGTTCGATTATGCGGGATACTTACAGGACGAAGGACGTCAGGCGCAGGCGGCGCTGATTGCGCTGGCGACTTACCCGGAACTGAAAAATATTATCCTGGTCGATGAGGATGTCGATATTTTCGACAGCGACGATATTCTGTGGGCTATGACCACCCGAATGCAGGGCGACGTCAGCATCACCAATATTCCGGGAGTCAGGGGCCATCAGTTGGATCCCTCCCAGATGCCGGATTACAGCCCGTCGATTCGCGGGCAGGGCATCACCAGCAAAACGATTTTCGACTGCACGGTTCCCTGGGCGCTGAAATCCCGGTTTGAGCGGGCGCCGTTTATGGAGGTCGATCCCCGCCCCTGGGCGCCGGAATACTTTAAAAAATAACCGCCGCCGTTAATACAAAGAGCCCGCATGTATCAGATCATGCGGGCTTTTTTATCTCTGGCTCAGGCAGAGGTCAGATCTTTAATCTTCTCGCTGCCGCCATTATTCTTCACCGAGGCAATCCCCGTCTCCCGGGACTGAGCCGAGGCGTACATCTGGCTGGTGCCAATCACCTGATGGTTGGCGGCTTTCAGGTTAAAGTAGAATTTGCCGTTGCTGGCTTCTTTCTTCTCGTAACGCTCATCCTGCGGGCTGTTGGTCTGAACGGATTTAATCCCGTTTTCAGCCGCGCTTTTGGTGGTGTACAGCTCGCTGGTTAGAATGATTTCGCCGTTGCCCGCTTTTAAAACAAACCGGAACTGATCGTTGCTGCTTTTACTTAATTCAAACCATCCAGACATGTGAACTCCTTGATATAAGCCAATGACGCAAACAGTTTGCGATTGTCCTTAACCAGTATGCACAGAAAACGACCCGCTTCCACTGTCATCATATCCTTAACTGTCTGAAAAACATCGGCCACAGCTATAATGCGCCTTCTGCGGCTTTCCATCCTTCATCCCGGGTCAGGATTAGCCTCAGGCACGTTGTGATGCAGCAGTAGCTCCCCAACCTCAAAGCGCTCCCCAGATCAACGCGGCGATACCGCCAAACAGCAGCCACTTAATCAGATAATAGACAGGCTTGTTCCACTTCTTAAGGCGCTTGCCCACCCGTCGTATCGAATAGATATATTTAAAGGCTCGATTAATACCACCCACCCGGTCACTATCGCTGTTGGGCGCCGCTGCTGCGCTCATCAGATGACGCCCCAGCCAGTGGTTAACAGCCTGGGCCCAGCGGTAGCGCATAGGACGCTCGATATCGCAGAACAGAATCAGGCGATTTTCCCCGCTGTTGTTTTCCGCATAATGGATGTAGGTTTCATCAAACAGCACGCTTTCCCCGTCACGCCAGCTATAGCGCTTGCCGTCTACCTCAATAAAACAGCGTTCGTCATTGGGCGTCGCCAGCCCCAGGTGGTAACGCAGGGAACCGGCGTACGGATCGCGGTGGCGCGGCAGACGGCTGCCGTCCGGCAGCGACGCGAACATAGCGGCTTTAATGGAAGGAATCGTCTTCAGCAGCGCCGTAGTTTTCGGGCACAGTTCATGCGCAGACGGATGCGCCTCTTCATACCATTTCAGATAGAAGCGTTTCCAGCCGGTTTTAAAGAATGAGTTAAATCCGGCATCGTTATATTTATCGGATGCTTTAATCTCCTGAAGAGCCATCAGATGTTGACCTTCCTCACGAATTTCCCGCCAGTTATCCTGCAATACTTTAAGTTGCGGAAAGGTTTCCAGCGGTAGATAAGGCGTGGTCGGCACCCGGGAGAAAAGATACATAAACCCATTCAGCGGTGCGGTAAATGTGGAGTGATCGGATAGCTGGCGCCAGAATTTATAACGGACGCGCCCCCGATAGTGCACATACAGAACAGAGACTATAAAGATAAGCAGGATGACATACTTCATTGTTAATTCGCCAAAGTCATTCAGTTACAAGCCAGCGTTATAATCCATGCAGACGAGCTCTTAATGGCCCGATTAAGCGCAAATATCATAGCGTCAAAAACCTTTCTGTAACATACGCGTAGCATTTATACCGCACTAACGGCATAAATGAAGATAAGCAAATGGCGCCAGTCGCGCTATACCAGGAGGGTGGCGTTATCACAAAACAGAGGAGAACAATGATGTATCAGATTGGCGATATAGTGCAGCCGCGCACCGGCGGACCAAAACTAAAAATCATCGAGATTCATGACGATCAGGTAGTCGGCGTCGCAACCACCGATGAAAACGCAGAAAAAATTACCCTGAAGGCCGCCGATGTCACCCCCTATACAGAAGAGGGTGATTTCGGCGTCTGTTAAATAAGCGGCTCCTCTCCCGGTAAGGGAGAGGAATGCTTTCAAATCAGGAAGTCGTCCAGAGACTTGCCTGATTCAATAGCCTGAGCGATAGCTTTCGGCGTACGGCCCTGACCGGTCCAGGTTTTTTCGCTGCCGTCCAGGTCGGTATAACGATATTTCGCCGGACGCGCGGCACGTTTTTTACGCGGCGCGTTATCGAGCTCTTTAATCAACTCATTCGGATCAATACCGTCAGCCTGCATCAGCTCAACCCAGGTCTTTAACTTCTCTTCACGTTCCGCAATCTCCTGCTGGCGAGCGCTCTCTTCCTCGCGGCGTTCTTCAGTCACCATGCGGAATTTTTCCAGGATCTCTTCGAGAAGCTCAATAGAGAATTCACGCGCCATTGCACGTAGCGTACGGATGTTATTGAGGTTTTGTAATGTTAAAGACATATATCTCCCACAGTATCAGGCAAGGATTGAAAATAAACGGCGCCATAAGGTACTGGATTGGAATTTATATTGCCAGTCACAGCTACTCAACCGCATAAACTTTCAGCAGTGACGCCGCTATATCGATATATATAGTAACCTAACTGAATATTATTTAAACCCCAATGGGATTCATCTGTCATATTAACCTGCCTGTAACTCTGGTTATTCTGTGAATTTCGCATCATTCCGGCATCGTTAAAAGTGGCTGAAAACACCGATAAAACAACTCCCGACATCAGAAACAATATCATTTCCGGTGCAGCAAAAATGCGCTCAACAATAATAAATTGCAGGCGATGTACATGTGGGGAATAATGCCCGAAGAAACCTGAATAGCGTCTTTAACTCGATGACATGAGCGGCTCTGGGATTAACCTGGTATTTACAACAAATCTACATTTACGACGGCATTGTCGCCGATTTATGCGCCCTTACGGATAAACCAGCTCACAGTCCCTGAAAACCCAACAGGTTGATATTGAAGAAATTATATCTATCAGGCCGTCAAAAATGGCGAAAACAGCACCTTTTGATCCGTCGTAAAAAACTTTGTACCTCAAAGCCTCGCAAATAAAAACTTCCACCTGGTTATCAGGCCAAAAATTAGTGATATATTCCATTCAAATGGCACAAAAGCAACAGATAAAGCCATTAAAAAACCAATCAGGCAGAAATTAACGCTACAAAGAGAGGCCAGCGTGATATTTAAAACGTCGCACCTGCGCCATGCAGCCGCAGACACCTTCGCGATGGTGGTCTGGTGCTTCTTTACAGGGATGCTTATTGAGATCTTTATTTCAGGAATGGCCTTCGAGCAGTCGCTGTCGTCCAGGCTGGTATCGATTCCGGTCAATATCATTATCGCCTGGCCCTACGGACTTTGGCGCGATGCGGCAATCCGCTTATCCCGCCGGTTTACTGCCGCCCGCTGGGGGAAAACCCTGGCCGATGTGCTGGCTTACGTCAGCTTCCAGTCGCCAGTGTATGCCGCTATTCTCTGGTCAGTTGGCGCACAGCCCGCGCAGATCCTTGCAGCGGTCAGTTCCAATATCATGGTTTCCATGCTGATGGGCGCCGCCTACGGTATTTTTCTGGATTACTGTCGGCGCCTGTTTCGGGTTTCTGGCAACGAGCGCATCGGAGCCAACGCCTGATCGCTGAAGAGAGTTTTCGGCCTTAACCAAACAATCCGGCCAGATAGCGTTCCAGCGCGATGCGGGAACTAAAACCGTGAGGAATACCGTAGTGTTCTTCCGCATCGCCGCCCAGCCACAGCGGGAATTCATGGTAGTGGTTGCAGGTTTTGATTTCCGAGGACGGATCGGCAAGCGCCAGGCTGCGTTCTTTCAGAGCCGGATGGATAACCAGCGCGGTACGCCCCATACGCGCCTCGCGATTGACATAAACATAGTTGTCGCCGCGGCGATAACCATAGGCCTTATTAGTGACAGCCTCCATGGTAAATCCCGCTTTTTCCAGTACGCGCGCTACCTCATCGGGTCGTAAATACATAGTTTTTCCTCGTCATCTTTGTACCGCAGCGCAACCTTACATGATGCTCCCGGCATACGCTTTCGGAATAATCCATAACAGCCCTCTCCACGGGAAAAATGCAATTTGGGGCGTTTTTCTCGGGAATCGAACCGGGGGATTTACCAAGTTTAGCAGAAAAAATCGCCGCTGACGGGCAAAGCGCGGCCAGCCAGGGTAACAGAATTTTTCAGCAACAACGTTTCGGGAGATCCGGCTACGCATCCGGGCCTGTCTGGCGAGAGACGATAATAAAGAGAAACGAAATGCCCCACCAAAATCAGGACAAATGCCGTCTCTTTCATCAAGCCGTCCGCTGAGCCGGATTTTCTACAACAAAGCCTGGCGCAGTCGCGTCGCCAGCTCTTCCGCCTGGCGGGCGTCAGTAATATTGGTAAAACTCAGTATCAGACCGCCTTTACCCCTGCTTTCCAGGCGCCAGGTGCCCAGGGCCTCTACCGCCAGTCCGGCCTCCCGCGCTCTGGCTGCCGCTCGCCGATCGTCCCCCGCTACTGGCACCAACAACTGAATTCCCCCGGCCTGCGGTGCGACCTGGAAGCCCTCGCCAGTCAGTGCCCGCTCCAGCCAGCGACGACGGCAGGCATAGAGCTGGCGCATCTTTTTCAGATGGCGCCAGAAATGCCCTTCTCTCATAAAGTCGCTGATGGTCTGTTGAATCAGCGGCGCAACGGTGCAGGGTGTCAATGCGCACTGTTCAGCAAAAGCCTCCGCCACCTCTTCCGGCACCACCAGCCAGGCGCAGCGCAGAGCCGGAAACAGGGTTTTACTGAAAGTTCCGGCGTAGATGACGCGACAAGGCGCGTCCAGGCTTTTCAGCGGCGGTAACGGCCGTCCCAGATAGCGAAACTCGCTGTCGTAATCATCTTCGATGATCCAGCTTTTCCGCTGTGCGGCATGGGCCAGCAGCCGTCGGCGACGATCCGCGCCCAGGGCCACGCCCAGCGGGCTTTGATGAGCAGGCGTCAGCAACGCGAAACGGGCATCCGGATAGCGAAGAATGGCTTCATCAACGTTCATTCCATTACCGTCCACCGGCACCGGATTCAGCCTCAATCCGGCCTGCTTCAACACGGGATGGATAAAAGGATAGCCGGGATCCTCCACCCATATTGCGTCCCCGGGCCGCGCCAGCGTACGCAACAGCAGGCTCATAACCGCAGGATACCCGGCAGCGACGAACACCTGCTCCGGGCGGCAGTCAATACTGCGCGAAAAACGCAGCCAGTCGGCAATAGCCTGACGCAGCGCGCGTTCTCCGGCCGGATCCGGCAGTGCCAGATCGAAGCGGCTCTGCTGGCGCAGGCGTCTGCCCATCACTCTGGCCCATAGCCCTCTGGGAAATGCGTCCAATGCCGGAAGACCGGGCTGGAATGGCAACGGTGCCTGATGTCGATTCCCCTGCCCGGCAGGGGAACGCCCGACAGGTCGGCTGGAAAGCGCTGCGCTGACAAAGGTACCCGAACGGCTACGACGTTCCAGCCAGCCCTGAGCCACCAGCTCCCCGAGCGCATTTTCCACTGTGCCCCGGGAAACGCCCTGCTCCTGAGCCAGCACGCGGCTGGATGGCAAACGGGCGCCGGGAAGCAGCTCGCCGTTTTCAATAGATTGCCGAAGCTGTCCAGCCAGCCGCCGGTAGCGCGGCACGAATGGCAAGGAAGAACTGGTCTGCATTTATACTCTCTTTCTGGCCCTCTTTTACAGACCATTATAGTGCTACCTTCTTCCGACCACATAAGGAGGAAAAGATGAGCACACTACGCCAGCCCTACCGCGAACTTTCACCAGAAGTGAACAAACAGATGGTTGCTGCGCTGATGGCACTGGAGAAAGGCCCGCTTGACGGCCGTCTTATCGATCTGATCTTTCTTCGGGTATCGCAGATTAACGGCTGCGCATACTGCCTTGAATTACACAGCAGCGCGCTACGCAAACGCGGCGAACAACAGACCAGGCTCGATGCGCTGGCTGGCTGGCGGGTCAGCCAGCGTTTTAGTGAAAAAGAGCAGGCGGCGCTGGCATGGGCCGAAGCGGTCACTCATATTGCGCAAAGCGGCACCGGCGACGAGCTCTATCATCCGCTGGAGCGACATTTCAGCCCCCAGGAAATCAGCGAGCTGACCCACGCTATCGCCCTGATGAACGCCTTTAACCGCCTGGCCGTCAGCATGAGAATGTAGTCGCTGCGCCAGTTTCAGACACTGATACAACCACGCCCCTGATGGGGCGTTCTTTATGGCTAAAACACCATATATTGAGCGGTTGAAAGTTTTAATATCTACATCTAGTATTTAATCATCAGACAACAGACGATCCTGACGACCTAAAGGTCGCCGCTTTGTCACTTTAAACGGAAATACGAATCATGCGCATTACTATTTACACTCGTAATAACTGCGTGCAGTGCCATGCCACGAAGCGCGCCATGGAAAGCCGCGGTTTCGACTTTGAGCTGATTAATATCGACCAGCATCCAGAAGTAGCGGACGGCCTGCGCGACCTGGGATATCGCCAGTTGCCGGTGGTGGTCACCGACAGCGCAAGCTGGTGTGGATTTCGCCCCGATATGATAAACCGGTTGCGTATGCCGATAAGCAGCACGGCGGGCGCATGACTTGCCTGGTGTACTTCTCCAGCCTTTCGGAGAACACCCACCGCTTTATCCAGCGCCTTGGGTTACCGGCGCTGCGCATACCAGCAGATGAAAACCAGCGCCTGCACGTCAGCGAGCCCTATATCCTGGTCACCCCGACATACGGCGGCGGCGGCGCCAAAGGCGCCGTGCCCCGCCAGGTAATTCTGTTCCTGAATGACGAACGCAATCGCGCGCTGCTGCGCGGCGTTATCGCCGCCGGTAACCGCAACTTTGGCGCAGCATATTGCCTGGCAGGCGACGTCATCGCCCAAAAATGCCGCGTTCCCCTGCTCTACCGCTTTGAGCTGCTGGGAACCCCACAAGATATCGACAACGTGCGTAAGGGAGTAACCCAATTTTGGCTACCACAGACCTCCTCTCTATAACCCCGGAAATGCCTGACTACCATGCCCTTAACGCCATGCTCAATCTCTATGATGAGCAGGGGCGTATCCAGTTCGACAAAGACCGCCTGGCGGTAGAGAGCTACATGCGCCAGCATGTTGAACCGAACAGCCGCCACTTTCCGGATACCGATGCCCGGCTGACCGCCCTGGTGGAAGAAGGCTATTACGAAGCCCGGGTGATGGAGCGCTATTCGCGCGCTTTTATAGTTGAACTGCTGGAACAGGCCCACGCCAGCGGCTACCGATTCAGCACTTTTCTGGGCGCCTGGAAGTTCTATAACAGCTACGCGCTGAAGAGCTTTGACGGCAGCCAGTATCTGGAACACTTTGCCGATCGGGTCTGCATGGTCGCCCTGGCCCTGGCCCAGGGGGACGAGGCGCTGGCGCGCCAGCTGACGGATGAAATTCTGAGCGGCCGCTTCCAGCCTGCGACCCCCACCTTTCTGAATGCCGGCAAACAGCAGCGCGGCGAGATGGTCTCCTGCTTCCTGCTGCGTATTGAAGACAATATGGAATCCATTGGTCGCGCCGTGAACTCGGCGCTCCAGCTTTCTAAACGCGGCGGCGGCGTGGCGTTCCTGCTGTCGAACCTGCGCGAATCCGGCGCCCCCATTAAGCGTATAGAGAACCAGTCATCGGGCGTAATTCCGGTAATGAAGATGCTGGAAGATGCCTTCTCCTATGCTAATCAGCTTGGCGCCCGCCAGGGCGCGGGAGCCGTCTGGCTTCACGCCCATCACCCGGATATTCTGCGTTTTCTGGATACCAAACGCGAAAACGCCGATGAGAAGATCCGGATCAAGACTCTGTCGCTGGGGGTGGTGATTCCCGATATCACCTTCCGTCTGGCGAAGGAAAACCAGCAGATGGCGCTGTTTTCGCCTTACGATGTGGAGCGTCTGTACGGTAAGGCGTTCGGGGATATCAGCATCTCGGCGATGTACGACCAGCTACTGGCGGACAGCCGGGTGCGCCGCAAAACCATCAGCGCCCGCGCCTTCTTCCGAACCCTGGCGGAGATCCAGTTCGAATCCGGCTATCCCTACATCATGTATGAGGATACGGTAAACCGCGCCAGTCCCATTCCCGGTCACATTAATATGAGCAACCTCTGCTCGGAGATTCTGCAGGTTAACGTCGCCAGCGAATATCATGACGATCTCAGTTACAGCAAGGTGGGGCGCGATATCTCCTGCAATCTGGGGTCGTTAAATATCGCCCACGCCATGGATTCGCCGGATTTCGCTCTGACGGTAGAAACGGCAGTGCGTGGCCTGAGCGCGGTTTCCGATATGAGCCATATCGACTCAGTCCCCTCTATCGCAGCGGGCAACGCGGCTTCCCATGCCATTGGTCTGGGGCAGATGAACCTGCACGGCTATCTGGCGCGGGAAGGTATCGCCTATGGTTCAGAAGAAGGGCTGGATTTCACCAATATCTACTTCTACACCGTTACCTGGCACGCGCTACGGGCTTCTAACCAACTGGCCAGAGAGCGCAATGAACGCTTCGCCGGTTTTGAGGCTTCCCGCTATGCCAGCGGCGACTGGTTCCGCCCCTATCTGGAACAGCGCTGGCGGCCAAAGACCGATAAGGTGGCGGCGCTGTTCAACCGGGCCGGTATCACCATTCCCACTCAGGAGATGTGGCGGCAGTTGCGCGACGACGTGATGGAATGGGGGCTGTATAACCAGAACCTTCAGGCGATTCCGCCCACCGGCTCTATCTCTTATATCAATCATGCGACCTCCAGCATTCATCCTATTGTGTCGCGCATTGAGATTCGTAAAGAGGGCAAGACCGGGCGCGTCTACTACCCCGCCCCCTTTATGACCAATGAAAACCAGGCCCTGTGGCAGGATGCCTGGGAAATCGGCCCGGAAAAAATTATCGACACCTATGCCGAAGCCACCCGCCACGTGGATCAGGGGCTGTCGCTGACGCTGTTCTTCCCGGATACCGCCACCACCCGCGATATCAACCGGGCGCAGATCTACGCCTGGAAGAAAGGCATTAAAACGCTGTACTACATCCGCCTGCGCCAGATGGCGCTGGAGGGCACAGAAGTCGAAGGCTGCGTCTCCTGCGCGCTGTGAGGAATCAACAATGAGACATTTAACCCGGGTTTCCGCCGTCAACTGGAACAAAATTCAGGACAGTAAGGATCTTGAAGTCTGGAACCGGCTGACCAGTAACTTCTGGCTGCCGGAAAAGGTGCCACTGTCCAACGATATCGCCGCCTGGCAGGGCCTGACACCGGCCGAGCAGCAGCTAACGATCCGGGTCTTTACCGGCCTGACGCTACTGGACACCATTCAGAATACCATCGGCGCCCCGACGCTGATGGAAGACGCGATTACCCCTCATGAAGAGGCGGTTTTTTCCAATATCAGCTTTATGGAAGCGGTTCACGCCCGCTCATACAGCTCTATCTTTTCCACCCTGTGCCAGAGCCGGGAGGTGGATGCCGCTTATGCCTGGAGCGAAGAGAACGAAGCGCTGCAAAATAAAGCGCGCCTTATCCTGGAACAGTATGCGAGCCCACACCCGTTGAAGAAAAAAATTGCCAGCGTGTTTCTGGAGTCATTCCTGTTCTACTCCGGCTTCTGGCTGCCAATGTACTGGTCAAGCCGCGGCAAACTCACTAACACCGCCGATCTCATTCGTCTTATCATTCGCGACGAAGCCGTGCACGGTTACTATATCGGCTACAAATATCAGAAGGGGCTGGAGAGCACAACGCCAGAGCAGCGCGATGAACTGCGCGACTTCGCTCTGGAATTCATGATGGCGCTGTATGAAAACGAGCTGACCTATACCGAAACGCTGTACAGCGAGCTGGGCTGGGGGGACGAGGTGAAATCCTTCCTGTGCTACAACGCCAACAAAGCGCTGATGAATCTGGGCTACGAAGCGCTGTTTCCGCCGGAGATGGCGGAGGTGAATCCGGCGATTATGGCCGCTCTTTCCCCGAATGCTGACGAAAACCACGACTTTTTCTCTGGTTCAGGCTCTTCATACGTGATGGGAAAAGCGGTCGCCACCGAGGATGAAGACTGGGATTTCTGATTCATTTTTGTTTTTTATTGAATAACCAATTAATAAAAAACAGCGCCCGGATTATTTCATCCGGGCCATTAAAAACCATGCCAAAAGTATTTATTTACCACTCTAAATATCGCAAAAAATTATGCCTTTTCCATCATCAATAAATTGGCAATTTCCTGCTCCACATCACAAAAAATTCCTTCTCGATTATCCATCACAAAGCCTTATCCCACGGCAAATCCCCACCAATAAGCGCATTCTTATTCATAAAATCCGCATGGCTTGAGGGTTGCCACAGAATCTGAGTATGTTAGGGTATAGTCTGAGTTTTATTTCACCAGGAATTTCAATATATTCAAATAAGAAACAGGAACACGCTATTGCATGGCAATTAAATTAGAAGTCAAGAATCTATACAAGGTATTTGGGGAACATCCCCAACGAGCCTTCAAATATATAGACCAGGGTTTCTCAAAAGAGCAACTTTTAGAGAAAACGGGGCTTTCACTGGGCGTTAAGGACGCCAATCTGACCATTGAAGAAGGCGAGATCTTCGTCGTTATGGGGCTTTCCGGCTCGGGAAAATCCACCATGGTACGCCTTCTCAATCGCCTGATAGAACCTACCCGCGGCCAGGTGCTGATCGATGGCGTCGATATCGCCAGAATATCGGAATCTGAACTTCGTGAGGTGCGCAGAAAAAAAATCGCGATGGTCTTTCAGTCCTTTGCGTTAATGCCTCATATGAATGTCCTTAATAATACGGCATTTGGTATGGAACTAGCCGGCATTCCCCAGCAGGAACGTCAGGAAAAAGCCCTGGACGCCCTGCGTCAGGTCGGGCTGGAAAATTATGCCCACGCTTATCCGGATGAACTTTCCGGCGGTATGCGTCAGCGTGTCGGTCTGGCCCGCGCCCTGGCGATTAATCCCGACATTCTGTTGATGGATGAGGCATTCTCGGCGCTCGATCCCCTGATTCGCAGCGAAATGCAGGATGAATTAGTTAAACTTCAGTCCAGACATCAACGCACCGTGGTCTTTATTTCCCACGATCTTGATGAAGCGATGCGTATTGGCGATCGCATCGCCATTATGCAAAACGGCGAGGTGGTTCAGGTCGGGACGCCGGATGAAATTCTGAACAACCCGGCTAACGATTACGTGCGCACCTTCTTTCGCGGCGTGGATATCAGCCAGGTCTTTAGCGCCAAAGATATCGCCCGCCGGACGCCGCGTGGCCTGCTGCGCAAGACCACCGGCTTTGGCCCGCGCTCGGCGCTAAAGCTGCTCCAGGATGATGCCCTGGAGTTCGGCTACATTATCGAGCGTGGACAAAAATTTCTTGGCACCGTCTCTATCGATTCTCTGAAACGCGCCCTGGCAGCGGGGCAGGGACTGGATGAAGCGCTGCTCGACTCTCCGGAACCCGTGACGGCGGAAACACCGCTCAGCGAGCTGCTTACGCCCGTCGGCCAGGCCCCCTGTGCGGTGCCGGTCGTTGATGAGGCACAGCAGTACATCGGCATCATCTCCAAGGGGATGCTGCTGCAGGCATTAGATCGGGAGGGGGCAAACAATGAGTGAACAAACTAATCCGTGGGGTAGCGCCGGGGCCAGCGAACAGGCCGCAGATGCCGCAAACCAGGCCCCGAATAACGGCGGCGACGCCGGTTCCGCCGCCGATGCCTGGGGCGCCCCGACGCAAACACCACAGGACGGCGGCGGCGCCGACTGGCTGCATAGCGCTCCCGCGCCGCAGCCGGAACACTTCAACATCATGGATCCGTTCCATCATACGCTGATTCCGCTGGACAGCTGGGTCACCACCGCCATCGACTGGGTGGTCGTCCATTTCCGCCCGGTTTTTCAGGGGGTCCGCGTGCCGGTGGACTACATTCTCAACGCCTTTCAGCAGTTGCTGCTGGGTATGCCGGCGCCGGTAGCTATTCTGCTTTTCGCCGCGATCGCCTGGCAGATGTCGAGCCTGAGCATGGGCGTCGCGACCCTGATATCGCTGATCGCCATTGGCGCTATCGGCGCCTGGTCTCAGGCGATGATCACCCTGGCGCTGGTGCTGACCGCGCTGCTGTTCTGCGTGGTGATAGGGCTGCCGCTTGGGATCTGGCTGGCGCGCAGTCCCCGGGCCGCGAAGATCGTACGCCCGATACTCGACGCCATGCAGACGACGCCAGCCTTCGTCTATCTGGTGCCGATCGTCATGCTGTTCGGCATCGGCAACGTGCCGGGGGTGGTGGTGACCATCATCTTCGCCCTGCCCCCTATCGTACGCCTGACGATCCTCGGGATTAATCAGGTGCCTGAAGATCTGATAGAAGCTGCGCGGTCGTTTGGCTCCAGCCCGCGTCAGATGCTGTTCAAGGTTCAGTTGCCGCTGGCAATGCCTACCATTATGGCCGGGGTCAATCAGACGCTGATGCTGGCACTGTCGATGGTGGTGATCGCCTCGATGATTGCGGTCGGCGGCCTGGGCCAGATGGTGCTGCGGGGAATCGGCCGTCTGGATATGGGCCTCGCCTCGGTGGGCGGTGTGGGGATCGTGATCCTCGCGATTATTCTTGACCGTCTGACCCAGTCCATCGGTCGCGATGCCCGTAGCCGCGGCAGCCGTCACTGGTATCACACCGGTCCGGTAGGTCTGCTGCTGCGTCCCTTCAGCAAATAAGCGCCGGGCGGCGTCAGCGCCGCCCGCCCTGCTCCAACAAACAAAAGGAATAACGATGAAACATTCTGTCCTGTTTGCCACAGCCTTCGCTACTCTCGTCTCTACCAGCGCCTTCGCCGCCGATCTGCCAGGCAAAGGCATCACCGTAAAACCGGTGCAGAGCACCATCACCGAAGAGACCTTCCAGACCCTGCTGGTCAGCCGGGCGCTGGAAAAGCTGGGTTACACCGTCGATAAACCGGGCGAAGTAGACTACAACGTCGCCTATACCTCCATCGCCTCCGGCGACGCTACCTTCCTGGCCACCAACTGGCAGCCCCTGCACGACGATATGTACAAGGCCGCGGGTGGAGACAATAAGTTCTATCGCAAAGGTACCTATGTGACCGGCGCGGCCCAGGGGTATCTTATCGACAAAAAGACTGCCGATAAGTACCACATTAAGAGCATCGATCAGCTTAAGGATCCCAAAATTGCCAAACTGTTCGACGCCAACGGCGACGGTAAAGCGGATATGACCGGCTGTAACCCGGGCTGGGGCTGCGAAACGGTGATCAACCACCAGCTTAAAGCCTTCGGTCTGGAAAACACCGTGACCCATAACCAGGGAAACTACGCGGCGATGATGGCCGACACCATCACCCGCTACAAAGAGGGCAAACCGATTCTGTACTACACCTGGACGCCGTACTGGGTGAGCGATGTGCTGAAGCCGGGTAAAGACGTGGTCTGGCTGCAGGTGCCTTTCTCCTCAATGCCCGGCGAGCAGAAAGATATCGACACCAAACTGCCGAACGGCACCAACTATGGCTTCCCGGTAAATGTGATGCATATCGTCGCCAACAAGGCCTGGGCTGAGAAGAACCCGGCCGCCGCGAAGCTGTTCTCGATAATGAAACTGCCGCTGGCCGACATCAACGCCCAGAACGCGCTGATGCATGACGGTAAATCTTCCGAAGCGGATATCCAGAACCACGTCGACGGCTGGATAAAAGCCCACCAGGCGCAGTTCGACGGCTGGATCAAGCAGGCGCTGGCCGCCCAGAAGTAACGGGAGTCCGGGATAAAAAAGCCCCGCGTCGGTGACGATCGCGGGGCTTTTTTATGGTTCATCGCAGATTGTCGTGAAGCTTAAGTTACCGGCGGCGGCCCTGGCTTCCGGGTAAGTATGTCGCGCAGGAGAAGGTTCCGATCACCTGAAGGTGATTTTTTATCTGTCGGTTGCGGAACCGGTGAATTCACAGTGAAGCTGTTGCCTGAAGTGAACGGAACAGCCCGCTGCATCACATATTTTGCCAGGTGGCCTTTCAGATGCAGGCCGGGGCGGCGGTTGTAGTACGTGGTCATGCCGGTTGGGCTATTTTTGCGATTATGCCGTGTGCCGGGGGGAATATGCCGCGCTGGCGAAGGTTCCGTTCACCTGAAGGTGATTTCTCTTATGTCGGTTGCGGAACCGGTGAACGGGCCAGGGGCTCAAATGCCGCCCCTGACAACCCGGCTTTCCGGCGTGAAAATCGCCGCTGTCGCGGGCCCCTGCGTATTCCCGCCAGCCGGACGGGTCGGGCGTGACGGCACCTCCCTGTGCCGCACGCCCTCAGCCCGACGTCCTGTCGGGCTGACCCTGGCCACCGGGAATACTCCGGCGATTTTCAGGCCGGAGAATGTCACCACCTTTTATCATCTGCCTGGATTAATCAGAGCCGGTATCATTTAAAAAAACAGACTGAAGCGATGAGGGGGTTACATCCCGGCTTAAAAAACGCCGTAGCGTTCACGAAGGGCCGGAGGAGCGACAGGATGTCGCGACAGGGCAAGGTCGCCATGGATGGCGACTCTTGCCCGTTCCGAAAAGCCCGGCGTGATAAGCGAAGGGGCCCGCGTCAGCGGCGTTTTTTACCGCCGGGGAGCCCGGGTCGCCAGGGGAGCGGCGACTGAGCCCCCTGGCCCGTTCACCCGCGGTGGATTAACAGAGAAGCAGTGACGCAAAGTGAACGGAACAGCCCACTACATCGTCATATTCTGCCGCTTTTGTTCTGAAACCGGGCGCCGGAGCTGCCTGTCACCCTCACCCCAGTCCTCTCCCTGAAGGGAGAGAGAGTTTCCCTGGCCCACCACATCGTCATATTCTGCCGCTTTTATTTTGAAACCGGGCGCCGGAGCTGCCCGTCACCCTCACCCGGCCCTCTCCCTGGAAGACGAGGGAGTTTCCTGGCGATGAACCTTTTTTATTCTGTCGAACGACATCGTGTTTCACCCTTATCGCGCCAGGTAGCGACACAGATAAGCTACCGGCTCCGCCACCTGCAGGTGGAAACCGCTGCGTGCCGGTATGGTGAATACTGCGCCGGAGCCAAAAGTCTTCCAGGCCGTCTCGCCAGGCAGCAGCACCTTTAACGCGCCGCTGACCACGGTAAACTCTTCCGGCCGGGCGGTATCAAACGTATATTCCCCCACCGACATCACGCCCACGCAGGCTTGTCCGGCGCTGGCGCTGGTAAAGCCGATGGACTTCACTTTCCCCAACAGATAATCATTACTGTCAAGCATAAAGCCTCCTCCGTTGCCCCTGCAAGACTATAGTTGCCAGGGCGATTCCCTGCCACAGCGCTTAAACCAACAGCTCTGAAGCCAGCCGCGCCAGCAGCATATGCGACAGTAGCACCGGCACATCCAGCGCTCGCTGCAACAGGTCGCGATGATGCTGATGAAACCCCAGGCTGTCGAGCACCAGCACATCGGCTCCGCGCTGTACCAGTTCCCTTCCGGCACCGACCAGGGCGCTGTCGTCGCTCAGGGAGGCCGCCGGCGTATACAGCGGCGCATTTCCCAACTCACGCCATTTTTTCTGCTGGAACGACAGCAGCTCTGGCGTTGGCAGCAGGATCCCCACCTGATGCCCTTCAACAATAGAGGCCACCAGCGGCGGAATCAGCCGATCGGGCACCAACAGCATGGCGTTATGCGCGCAGAGGCGGGTATAGCGGCCATTGCCCAGCACCAGAATGACGTCATAGTCCTGATTATCCAGAACCTCGATCACTCCCTGTAGCGCCTGTTCGACCTTATTGAGCGAAAGCTGCACCAGCCCTCCATCCCTGAGCAACGTCAGCACGGTCTCTTCGCCAGGGGCGGCGCCGTAATCCTCCAGCGCTTCCTCGCGGGTCAACCGCCCTAACAGGCTGATATGCGTAATTTGTTGTTCGGTGATATGTTCGGTTAAAAGTGGCGTGACCTCACCCACCGGCACGACGCCGGCGGTGACAATCGCCAGGGATGTGTTCATCTTGCTCGCCTTTATATTGCCAACCACTACTTTTCAGATACGGCCGCCGGCGCGCACCCGCCGACAATCGCTTATAAATTAACCAAAAAGCGTAGCACGCTACGGAAAATGTTTCGTTAAAAAGATTAACGAAATGTCAACCGTTGCGCTTTAAGCACTGAATTCATAAGCAAAAGCAGGTGTACAAAAGGTATGAAAACGTGCGGCACCGGGCCGCACGTGGAAGGTCATAAAAATTAGCAGGCGTCAGCCAACTGCAACGCGCACAGAATCTGCGCCACCACCTGCTGCGGAGGCAGGCTGGCGTCGACGACATGGTGGGCGGCCTCGCGATAGAGCGCATCGCGGGCGGCCAGTACCTCGGCCACTTCATCGCTAATTGCACGGCCAGTCAGGGTCGGGCGCTGCCCCTCTTCCGGGAAGGCTTCCAACCGCCGGGCCAGTTCAGCCACCGGCGCTTCTAAATAGATAACCACGCCGTGCTCACGCATATAGCAGCGGTTTTCTTCAGCCAGCACCATGCCGCCGCCGGTGGCGACCACCAGTCCGGGCGCCGTCACGGCCTGCAGCGCCTGTGATTCCCGACGGCGAAAACCGCCCCACCCTTCAAGCTCCACGATCTGCGTGACGCTCATGCCCGCGTTGTGCTGCAGCCAGTGATCGGTGTCGGCGAAGCGGTAGCCAAGCGTCAGAGCCAGCTCGCTACCCACCGTGGTTTTACCACAGCCGCGTGCGCCGACTAAAAACAGGGGTTGTGTCATGGGGGGGAAATCCTCTCTGCGTCATCTTGTCGGCCCAGGCTGGTGACTGGCGTCAAACAGGGATCATATCAGTTGGCTAGTACAGAGAAAAGTGTAACTCAAAAATTACAGTGCAACCCTATGCGTACACCTTCAGATAAAAGAGAAACCTGGTCAATCTATTATCTGTAAACTTTCTGTACCAAATTGCAGGCCCACCTTACCGAATGTGGGCCCCGCTCTCAACCTTTTCCTGATACAGGAAGATGAGATGACCGTTAACATTTTTCCGCAAACCTTTACCCTGTCACCCGTTTACAGTTCGCTATTTTACGGCACACTGGTAGCCACAGTGTGAATGACAGAGCCAGGAAACTATGCAATCAGAAGAACAACGCCTGATCGATGGGCTTTTTGATCGCCTGCAGCAGGCGCAGAATAACAGCGCTGCGCGTGATGGCGCGGCAGAGTCCCGGATTAACGAGCATCTGCAGCGTCAGCCTGCCGCCCCCTACTATATGGCCCAGACAATCCTGATTCAGGAAGCGGCGGTAAAGCAGCTCAACGCCAGGATTCAGGAGCTGGAGTCGAAAGTGAGCGAGCTTGAGCAGGCCAGGCCGGCCAGTGGCGGTTTCCTGGCTGGTTTGTTTGGTGGCGGCCAGCAGAGCGCTCCGGCACGCCAGAGCGCCAGCGCTCGTCCCTACGACGGCAGCGCCCCCATTCCCGGCGCCAGCCACTATCAGAGCGCCGCACCGGGTGGCTATTCCCAGCCGGCGGCGCCTCAGCCCCAGGCAGCACGCGGCGGCGGCTTTATGGCCGGCGCTCTGCAAACTGCCGCAGGCGTGGCGGGCGGCGTGGTGCTGGGCAATATGCTGACTGGCATGTTCCAGCATTCCCGGCCGCAGGAGATAGTGAATATCATTAACGAACCTGACCCGACGCAACAGACCAGCGACGCAGCCAGTACGGCGGCCGATAGCCTTGCAGGCGACAACGCTCAGAGCGACGACGCATTCCAGGACGCCAGCTTTACCCAGGATGACGGCGGCGGCTGGATGGACTTCGGCGGCGATGATTTCGGCGCTGACGGTGACTTCGGCGGCGACGACGATAGCTGGATCTAACGCCCCCTGGCCGCCAGTAACCATTTGTCCAGTTCAGCGGCAAACAGCTGGCGGTCACGCGGGCTGAGCGTTGCCGGCCCGCCGGTCTGTACGCCGCTGCTGCGCAGCGTTTCCATAAAATCGCGCATCGTCAGACGTTCGCGAATGGTCGCCGGGCTGTAGCGTTCACCACGCGGATTAAGCGCCGCAGCCCCCTTTTCCAGCACCTCAGCGGCCAGCGGAATATCCGCAGTAATCACCAGATCCCCCCTGGCGCAGCGGCGTACAATCTCGTTATCCGCCACGTCAAATCCCGAAGCCACCTGCAAAGTACGAATCAGCGGTGAAGCCGGTACTCTGAGAGCCTGGTTCGCCACCAGCGTCACGGGGATTTTCGTCCGCGTCGCCGCGCGATACAGCACCTCTTTAATCACATTCGGACAGGCATCCGCATCCACCCAAATTTGCATCTTATTCTCCAGGTTCCGCTGATATAACTCTTCATTGTGTCTATTATGCGCCCTCCCCCTACATCGTCGGAGCAAGCTGCGATACTCTATCACTACTTGAGAGACAAATGACGGAGTGATGCTGTGGATAAGAAAATCGGTTTTATTGGTTGCGGCAACATGGGCAAGGCTATTCTGGGAGGCATTATCGCCAGCGGTCAGGTCTCCGCTGGTCAGATCTGGGTCTATACGCCAACGCAGGAAAAAGTTGATGCCCTACGCGAGCAGTTCGGTATCAACGGGGCGCAGAGCGCACAGGAGGTGGCTCAGATCGCCGATATCGTTTTCGCCGCCGTCAAACCCAATATCATGCAGAAGATGCTGACCGATATTGCTTCCAGCCTGAATAAGGACTCTCTGGTTATCTCCGTCGCCGCAGGCGTCACGCTCGATCAGTTGGCGATGACGCTGGGTCACGATCGCAAGATTATTCGCGCAATGCCGAATACCCCGGCCCTGGTCAATGCCGGCATGACCTCCGTGACGCCAAACGCGCTGGTGACGCCGGAAGATACCGCCGATGCGGTAAACCTGTTCCGCAGCTTCGGCCAGGCGGAAGTAATTCCGGAAGAGATGATTCACCCGGTGGTGGGCGTCAGCGGTTCAGCGCCGGCCTACGTGTTTATGTTTATTGAAGCCATGGCCGATGCCGCAGTGCTTGGCGGCATGCCCCGCACCCAGGCCTATAAGTTTGCCGCACAGGCGGTGATGGGATCGGCGCGTATGGTCATGGAAACCGGAGAGCACCCGGGCGTGCTGAAAGATATGGTATGTTCGCCAGGGGGCACCACCATTGAGGCAGTTCGCGTGCTGGAGCAAAAAGGGCTGCGCTCCGCCGTCATCGAAGCGATGGAGCAGTGCATGGAAAAATCCCGTCAGATGAGCAAATCCTGACAGAATAGCGATTTTCCAGACAAAAACGCCCCGGCAATGGCCAGGGCGTTTTATTATCACACGCGTATTACGCTTTTTTCAGGCAGTTGCTCATAAAGCTCTTACGCGCATCGCCGCTCAGCGATTTTTTTGCCGCATCGGCATTACAGCGCTTCATTTTTTCCTGCTGCGGCGTGAGTTTTTTCCCCGTCGTCGCGTCTTTCTTCAGGCACTGGCTCATAAAGCTTTTACGCTCGTCGCCCTTAAGACTTTTCGCGCCCGCCTGCTGATTGCAAACCGTCATCCGCTGCTGCTGCGACATGGGCTGTTTTTCCGCAGCCTGAGCGCTTACGCCACAGGCCATACCAATAACCATCATTGCCATAAACAGTTTCTTCATAACGCGATCCTTTTTTATTGTGCGCGTTAAATAGTGGCCTGACATTAAGAAAAAAGCCAGCGAAAAGAGATTACCGGGCAGGCCGTTTGGTATCCTGGCATTATCCGACTCGCGCCAGCAATAACGGCCACGCCACTTTCCCCGGAGCGCTCTTTGTGAAATAAGAGCGTACCATGATAGAAATAGCGAATGACGTTATTATGACAGCTGGAAACGATTAATTAGGCTGGTTCAGGATGCCTGGCTGAGGAGTCTCTGCAAGTGATGCTGCAATAATTCCGGTGTGTAAGCGTTTGCATTCATGTTTTTCCGGTAACGCTCGACCTCTGTCTCAACATTATCGACGAGCGTCTGACGCTCCGGCGCTTCAAGGCCCCCCAGCAGCGCCATAATAACCACTTCAATAGCCCCAAGACGGGCGGCGATATCGTTTGTCTGCGCCTCTTTCTCGGCCAGATTAACTAATAGCTCGGCAATTAAGTTTTTCATGAGATGATTCCCACGAGGATTCTTTAACACCAACTTAACACTCATACAGGATAAATCCCAGAGGCTGATAGCATATTTTTTTCAGGTCACTGAGAGAATGTGCGAGACTGCAAAGAATTCGTGACAGCGAAACGTTTTCACTGTCGTTTTCCACAATTACTGACCATTTTTGTCAGGAAATAAAAGTGCAATTTATATATCAGTTAGTCATCGCCTTATATTGTTTTTGACGCCACCCTCTGCTGTTTCAGGGCTCGTCCCAGCGGCCACAGATTAACTAACACTACCAGCGCCGTGGCAATAAAGACCCAGCGATAGCCCGCCAGCGCGGAAACACCGGCGCCCATTAGCGGCCCGGCGACGTTGCCCAAATACATAAAGGACTGGTTGTAACCGAAAATACGTCCTGTCACCTGCTCACTAACATTTCTGACCAGCAGCGTCTGCACCGCGGGCAGCATTGCCCCATCGGCAAAGCCAAGCAGAAAACGCAGCGTCGCCAGTTGAACAGGCGAGGTGACAAAGGACATCGCAAAAAACAGTACCACCGCCACACTCAGAGTCGCCACCAGAATATGCGCACTACCGATGCGGTCCCCCAGCCGCCCCAGGCGCGGCGCGGAAATCAGCGCCGAAATACCGGGCACGGCGGCAATCAGGCCGCTCATAAAGGCGATATTGTTACTGTCCGGCGCCATATCCTTAATAAACAGCGCCAGAATCGGCCCCACCGAGCCATTGCACAGCTGAATCACCATGGTGGTGACAAACAGGCTGATAATCAGCTTCGGATAAGGCAGCGTGGCAAACACCGCCTTGCCGTTCAAACGTTCGCTTTTCTCCCGGGTCGGACGCGCGCCTTCGTGAATCAGCAGCAGCGTCACCGTAAAACTCACCAGCAGCAGCCCGGCCGTCACCAGAAAAACGGTGCGCAGACCCAGATGATCCGCCATAAAGCCCCCCAGCAGGGGGCCTGCTATCACACCGCTAATCTGGGCTGTGGACAGCGTACTTAACGCCCAACCGCTACGGTCGCGCGGTACCTGCGATGCCACCAGCGCCATGGCATTGGGAATATAGCCGGACGTCAATCCCATCAGCCCACGCAGCAGGAATAGCTGCCAGACATTGCTGGCGAAGGCCTGGAGTAAAATCGCCACCGCCATACCGGCGGACGCACGCAGCAGCATCAGCTTACGCCCTTTGCGATCCGCAAGGCTGCCCCACATGGGCGAGACGATGGCCGAAACGAGGAAAGTGATGCTGAACGTCAGACCAGACCAGAGCGAAAGCGCTTCATGGGAAGTCACCCCCAGTTGAGCGACGTAAAGTGGCAGAAACGGCAGAATCTGGCTGATGGCCAGGCCGGTAAAGAAACAGCCGAACCAGACCGAAATAAGGTTGATCTTCCACTTTTCCATCTAAGGGGGCTACTCAGCAAGTCAAACGTCAATCAGGGAGAGAGGAAAGCGTAACAGAAATCGGATAGCCGGATGGCGCACCCAATGCCCTGCCCTCACTCCATCCGGGGTCAGGCGATTTTATCATACAAACCGATTAACGGCATAAACCGAAGCCGCGAACCCCAAGGTGAAAGTGGTCGGCATGGGCAGCGTTAAACTCCGGCCCCAGAGAATTACCGAAATACGGACAGCCCTGATAAAACAGTTCCCGCAGTACCTTGCCGCGTCGCTCACCTTCCGACCAGTGCTTCAGAATTGTGAGACGTTGCCCGTCGGCAAAACGAAAGCCACGCACGTCCAGCGCATCGGCGCTGGCATGTTCGCTGCGTCGCCCTTCGCTGCGATGATAGATATTGCGGCAGGCGTAACTGCCGATGTGATCGATACGCGTCAGAGCGCTGCCCTGTAACCGACGGGCCAGCGCCGCTCCCCGCTGATGCCAGAACATGGCGCTGCGCAGTGCCAGCGAACAGCTGGCCAGAAAAGGGCCGCTTAACGAGACAGGGCCGAAATTCGCCACTCTGACCCGGTCGCGTAGCGGACATTCGCCGCCGCCGTCCGGCTGGTGGCGCCAGCTAATGATGCCACTGGCGCGCGCCCTCTTCAGCAGCGCAAAACAGCGCTGCGGCTGTGATTCCAGCCCGCGCAGCTTATAACGGGTCACCATGGTGGGAGGGGAATCCAGCGTCAGCGGCGCCCATGGATTGTAATGTGCAGGGATCGCACCGATGCCCCACCAGGCGAACGTCGCCGCCAGCAACATAAAAATCAGGAAGCCTCCCCATTTTGCCATGGCATAACCTGGCTCTTCGCATAGAGAATAATCAGTATAGAAGCTTAAAGCAGGAAGCTGATGAAGCCCTGCGGGGAGCATGCTATTTTGTCTGCTTTGCACCACTTTCTTATAGGGTTTCTGACATGGCAAAACTGCGAGTGGGTATCGTGTTCGGCGGTAAATCGTCTGAACATGAAGTGTCGCTACAGTCGGCAAAAAATATTGTCGACGCACTGGATAAAACGCGCTTTGAACCGGTTCTGTTAGGAATGGATAAAACAGGCCGCTGGCAGTTAAATACGCCCGACAGCTGGCTGAATCACGCCAACGATCCCAGGCATATCGCCCTGAATCCTTCGGATCGCCGTCTGGCCCTGCTGCCCGGGAGCGAAGCGCCTGCGCTTATCGATACGCACAGCGGCGAAACGCTGCCGGTGGACGTTATTTTCCCGATAGTACACGGTACGCTCGGAGAAGACGGTTCCCTGCAGGGGATGCTGCGTATGGCGAATCTGCCGTTCGTCGGCTCCGATGTGCTCGGTTCCGCGGCCAGTATGGATAAAGATGTGACCAAGCGTCTGCTGCGCGACGCCGGCATCAAAGTGGCCCCCTTCGTGACCCTGAAACCCGGAACCCGGGGCAGCGTCGACTTCGCCGCGCTCAGCCAGCGCCTTGGGCTGCCCATGTTCGTCAAACCCGCCAGCCAGGGCTCCTCGGTTGGCGTCAGCCGCGTCACCTGTGAAGCAGAGTACCTGCCAGCGCTGGATCTGGCGTTCCGCTTCGATACCAAAGTGATTGTCGAACAGGGGATTCAGGGACGTGAGATTGAGTGTGCCGTGCTCGGCAATGACCAGCCCCAGGCCAGCACCTGCGGCGAAATCGTCGTCAGCGCTCAGTTTTACAGCTACGATGCCAAATATATCAGCGACAGCCAGGCCGATGTGGTGGTACCCGCCGAGCTGACGCCGGAAATCAATGACCGCATTCGTGCGATCGCCGTCCAGGCCTATCAGGCGCTGGAGTGCTGCGGCATGGCCCGGGTGGACGTTTTCCTGACCCCGGATAACGAGGTTGTCGTTAATGAGATCAACACGCTGCCGGGTTTTACCAACATCAGCATGTATCCCAAGCTGTGGCAGGCAAGCGGCATAAGTTACCGTGATTTAATCAGCCGCCTTATAGATCTGGCGCTGGAGCGCCACGCTCAGCACAGCATGCTGGAAAGCGCTGTAACCCCCTGACCGCAATCGGCTGACGGGGGCCCCCGTTAGTCGTTAGCCAACGCGCGCCACATGGTTTCAAAACCGATGCTTTTCACTTCGCTGGCTCGTTCAGGATCGCGGCTGGCGAAGGCGATGGTGGTTTCCGCCAGCGCCATAAACAGCCGATCGCCAAAGGTACGGTAGGTGTCGCTGCGAAAAACCGGCCTTATCTGCTGTTCGCACAGATCGTTAAGTTCCGGGAACAGTTCATCGGCCTGGCGGCGGATAACATCGTCTATCTTATCACTCACTTCCAGCTGGCAGATGGTTCGGTATGCGTCCGGGCACTGCATCCCCCAGTCGATATAGCTGTTCCAGATATTGTTCAGCAGGACTTTAGGGTGCGAATTCTGAAGATCCAACTCGCCCAGGATCCGCCGACACAGCAGCTGCTTCAAATGCAGATAGAGGGCCCGCAGCAGTTCGTCCTTGGTGGCAAAGTAGCGAAACAAGGTCCCCTCAGCCACCCGGGCGCCGCGCGCTATTGTGGCCGTCGAGGCGCCGATGCCGGAATGGGCAATAGCAACGGTCGCCGCCTCCAGCAATGCCTGTTTCTTATCTTCACTTTTTGGACGAGCCACCCGATTTACCTCCTGTGGATTTGAAATGTCGCGAATTGAAGCACGGCTGATGACCAGACCGCAACCACAACCCGTGCCTGTTAAAATGTCCTTGACGAGAAATCACTCGCCAATATAATGAGTGTTTACTCACTCATATTCAACTTATTACCAACACAGGATAAAAATCTGTGAATAGTCTGGCAGTTGGTAATGAAAGTTTTCACAATTAGCGCGGTGATTATGATGTCGATAGCAACAACAGCTGGAATGACACTCAGCTTCGCCCCCGGTTTTGGTCGGGCGCCCGACGGCGCCCATCAGGCGCTACTGGCTCGTTCACCGAATTTTTATGATGGCCAGTTCCATAACGCCCTGCCGACACCGATGCTGACCGGCGATAAAAGCCGACTCCGCCTGCTGCTGGAAATGCTGTTGCGCACAAAAGATGGGCTGCGCCCCGATACCCCGCTTCCTTATATCCATACCGATCTTCAGCGCCTGGATCCCCGGCACGATCTTATCGTCTGGCTGGGCCACTCCTCCTGGTATCTGCAACTGGGCGGTAAACGTATTCTTATCGATCCGGTATTCAGCGACTACGCCGCCCCGTTCTCTTTCGTGAACAGGGCATTTTCCCGCGCCCTGCCATGGCAGGCGGAAACCATGCCCGATATCGATACGCTGATTATCTCTCACGATCATTACGATCATCTGGACTACGCCACCATTAAAGCGCTGTTGCCGAAGATCCGTCAGGCGCTGGTGCCGCTCGGCGTGGGTTCACACCTGCGTCACTGGGGCATGGCCCCTGCCAGAATTATAGAGTCCGACTGGCAGCAGAACTGGGCTTTGTCCGATTCGCTAAGCGTACACGTGCTGCCCGCACGCCACTTTTCCGGTCGCGGCCTGAAGAGCAACCAGACGCTGTGGGCCAGCTTTCTGTTCGCTACGCCGGATCGCACCGTTTACTACAGCGGCGACAGCGGTTACGGACCGCACTTTAAAGAGATCGGCGAACGCTTTGGCGCTATCGACATCGCCATTATGGAAAACGGTCAGTACGACCCGAGCTGGAAACATATCCATATGATGCCGGAAGAAGCGGCACAGGCCGCCAGCGACCTGAACGCCCGCGCAGTAATTCCCGCCCACGCCGGTCGCTTCGTGCTGGCAAATCACGAATGGAACGATCCGTGGCGGCGCCTGGCCGCCGCCGCCGCAGAACACCCCTGGATGCTGCTGACGCCGCTGATGGGGGAAATCATCCGGGCTGACCACCAGCAGCCGTTCACCACCTGGTGGCAAAAATAATAACGTCGCACCTGCCGCAAAAAAGGGAGAGAAACTATGTCCATTCCGCATCAGGTCATTGAAACGCTGATCGACTGGATCGATGACAACCTGCACCAGCCGTTACGCATTGATGACATCGCCCGCCACGCAGGTTATTCCAAGTGGCACCTCCAGCGTCTGTTCCTTCACTACACCGGGCAGAGTCTGGGTCGCTATATCCGCGAAAGAAAACTGAAAATGGCGGCTCGCGATCTGCGCACTACCGATGAGAAGGTGTTTGATATCAGTCTTAAATATGGCTACGAGTCGCAGCAGACCTTTACCCGTATCTTCACCAAGACCTTCCATCAGCCGCCGGGAGAATACCGGAAACAGGCCCCGGTTCAGCGCTGCCAGCGCTGAACCGGGGCCTGAATGCGGAAAATCTCAAATATCACTGTCGGGAAGGAAAAGTTAAAAAAATGTGAATTGGAGCGAGATTCGATATTCCAGGAGCATTCTGTACTGCAAATTACCAGCAATCCGATATTGACAATCCTTATGACCTGCCACACTGACCAGTACGGGTTACATCCCACTTTCAGGATAGTTCCCCCGGAGGTTATATGGCAGACTTTACTTTATCGAAACCGGCGGCGGTGACCGGTACGAAAGGGAAAGGATCTCCCCTGGGCAACGTTGCCTACGCGCTCTTTGTGCTGTTTGTTTTCTGGGTCGGCTCACTGCTGCTCGATGCGCTTATCCAGGCGCCAGGCGTTTTTGAACATCTGATGCAAAACAGCGATACCGCTCGCCCGCAGATCGAAATGGGGCTGGGCGTTGGTAGCCTGTTCGGTATCGGGGTGTTCGCCCTCGGCGCCCTGATCGTAGGCGCCTCGGTTACGGCTCTGCGCCTGCGGCGTCGGCATCTGCGTCGTTAGCGCGCCATGCAGCGAGCCCGACGCTCGTCCACCCGTTTAGCAAACCACGCCGTGGTCAGATTACGGGTAATCTTCGGGCTTTCCAGCGCAATTCCCGGCAAAATAGCCCGCGGCAGTTTTCTGCCGCTGCGCTTTTCAGCCAAAGCAAATACCTTGCCGTAAAGCGCTTCCTCCTCAAATTCCAGTGTATTCCCCCGCTTCAGCGCCCGATGGATTTCGCTGTTACTCATCTCCAGCTGCGACGCCAGTCGACGCACCGCCAGCTCGGTTTTACCCGGCTCATCGCTGTCATAGCGAATCAAATCCCCATCCAGCGCCAGCTTAACGCCGGTAGCTTTACTCACCGCCTGCTGGAAAGCGGCATTGCGGCTGGCGTACCAGCCGGCATTAAAGTCGGCGAAACGATAGAGCGGTTTGTCATAATTGGCCGGATAGTTTAGCAGGTGGTAAGTACCGAACCACAGGCCGCCGCGTCGGGTAAACACCTCCTGGCGCACGGTACCGGCTATCTTCCACGGATAGCCGTCCTGATGCTGCTCAGCGAAAGCGATGCTGACCTGCATCGGGCCGCCGGTATGTACCGGGTTCAGACTCCCGAACAGCTTCTGCCCCAGCGGCACCATATCGATAAAATCATCAAATATCGCGCTCAGTTCCCCTTCGCTCTTCACGCGATCCAGGCGTTCGGCGTAGCTCTTTCCGCTCGGAGACTTCACCGACAGCGCCGCCCGCACCATAAACTCCGGCACGTAAAGCTTGCCGGCGCGCCGATAGATCTCCTGCCAGGCTATCTTGCTGAGATTCGGCACGCTGGGATCGCTTTGATACGTGGATTCCTGCGCCGCTACCGCCAGCACTGAACAGACGTTCTCTTCCGTGGGCGCCAGCCCCTGACTGGAAAAGGCGGTGGCAATATCCTGCGCCCAGCCGTCGCGATCTTGTACGCTGGCTGGCATTTTCTGGCGCACGGTAGCGGCAACATCCACCGGTTTTACCCCTTCCGGCAGCGGTTGCGCGCTTTTATTGCTACAGCCCGCCAGCGCCAGCGCGACCAGTACACCAATGGCGGGCAGGGCCTGACGTCGATGATTTCCCATAAACTTCCTTCCCAATTACGGCTTCGCTGCCAGGAGCCTGCCATCATGCCGCTGCGTCGTCAACGTTAGCGCACTCAGGCTTCCTGAATCATCTGCGACTGCGGCACATCCAGATGGTGCTCGAAGCTACGCAGACGCTTGTAGATAGACATCAGTTCCACAAGGGTAGTCCAGGAAAGAATCAGGTACTGAAACGCCTCCCGAACCTGGCCGAATACGTTGAGGATCTGGGTCATCAACCCCAGCGTAATAGCCCCCGCGGCAATCGACGGAAACAGCACGATCAGGCCGAAGACGTTATCCAACTGCATATAGAGAATGCGGGCGATATTAAAGTACATATAGTGGAAATAGAGCCGAAAGTAGTTACGCCGCACCGAATGGAACAGTTCCCCCAGGGTCGGCGGCGTGGCGCGCGTGGGATCGTCCTCGCCATAGACCAGCTCCTTACGGTAGGCCGCTTCCACCCGCTGGTTATTGAATTCCAGACCGGGCAGTTTGATCCCCACCAGTGCCAGCAGCGCGGTGCCTACCAGAGCCCAGAGCACGCCTGCAACCACCAGCGGATAGGGAATCTGTCCTACTATCGGCAATTCTTTAATGTGCGCAGAGAGCGCCACCAGCACCGGCAAAAAAGCGAACAGCGTCACTACCGCCTTCAGCAACTGGCTGCCAACATTTTCCAGCGTGGTGGCGAAACGCATGGTGTCTTCCTGGACACGCTGGGCCGCCCCTTCGATATGACGCAGCCGCTGCCAGTGCGCGGTATAGTACTGGTTCATGGCGGTACGCCAGCGAAAAACGTAATGGCTGACAAAGAAGTTATTCAGCACCGAAACCACGACGGCTATCAGCGCAATTCCCAGGAAAACGCCAATCTCACTGTAAAACTGGTTAATCCGCACCTTACCCGGCGAGGTCAGCGCCTGCTGGATGAGATCGTAAAATGGCGCATACCAGGCATTCACCGCCAGCCCCACCTCCACCAGAAACCAGGTGACGAAGACGATAAGCGAACTTCCCGTTATCGACCAGTACTGCCAGCGATGCGGCGCCCGGATAAACCAGAATCCGGCAAACAGCGCAGTACACGCCCAGTAATAGCCGTAAAACAGCAGATAGCTGCCCGACCAGAAACGGGCAGCGCTAACAGGAACCTGTTCGCTGGCGCCAACAGCGTGATTAAGCCAGTGTTCGCCTCCCAACTGCCAGAACAGGATGGTGAGTAGCATCCAGACAAGCGCTGAAGAGAAGAACAGCGCCGGACGCGGAAAAAAGGATTTAAACATCAACAAGACTCCAGCATAAACGCAAATTGCCTTATCGGCAGCGCAGGCGTCCCGCCTGCACGAGCGACCAGACTGACAAAAGATAACGTGAAGTCAGTCACAATAATGCCAGAATCTTGTATCAAACCATGAAGCAGGTTGACGATAAACAGAAGTACAGTTTAAGTCCTTCCCTGTAAAAGGGGCCCGACGGCCATACCTGACCTGTAAAGTCCCTTCCAGGGCATCTTTTCGCCAGTAACACCGATGCAGGCCACATCCTGCCATGCGCAGGAAAAAAAGTTACCCGTGAAATGCCAGGTTACGTTTTTTTTTCACGCGATAACACGTGCCATCGCTGGCAGAGCCCTGCATCATGGTATAAACACCAATAGCCTTACCGTAAAAATTGCATACACAATGGATGAATCGCGTGAAACATCGTTTTCTCACTTTCGCCGCCATCACTTTAGCGGCACTCCCCATTATTAGCCGGGCGGCACAGGCGCCGGATCCGCTGTTCACCGCCGATATTGCCGAACGCTATGCCAACCATATCTTCTATGGCAGCGGTGCCACTGGCATGGCGATGGTGGTGATTAACGGCAATCAGCGCGTTTTTCAGAGTCTGGGCGAGACCCGCCCCGGCAATAATATAAAGCCGCAGCTCGATTCAGTTATCCGCATCGCCTCGCTGACCAAACTCATGACCAGTGAAGTGATGGTCAAACTGCTCGACCAGGGCGTGGTGCGGCTCGACGATCCGCTCAGTAAATATGCGCCGCCGGGCGCACGGGTGCCCACTTATCACGGCGAGCCCATCAGACTGGTCAATCTGGCGACCCACACCAGCGCCCTGCCCCGCGAGCAGCCTGGGGGCGTTTCGCCGCGCCCGGTGTTTATCTGGCCCACCCGCCAGCAGCGCTGGAACTGGCTGGAATCGGCCAGCCTGAAACACGCTCCCGGCAGCCAGGCCGCATACTCCAACCTGGCCTACGATCTCCTGGCCGATGCCCTGGCGCGGGCGTCAGGCAAGCCGTATCCCAGACTGTTCAACGAGCAGATAGCCCGCCCACTCGGGATGAAGGACACCACCTTTACCCCTTCGCCGGATCAGTGCGCGCGTCTGATGATTCCTGAACGCGGCGCCAGCCCCTGCAACAATACGCTGGCGGCCATCGGCAGCGGGGGGATCTACTCCACTCCGGACGACATGATGCGCTGGATGCAGCAGTTTCTGTCCTCTGACGTCCATTCCAGAAGCAGTCAGGCGGATCGTATGCAGACGCTTATCTACCAGCGCAGCCAGTTTGCTAAAGTCATTGGTATGGACGTGCCAGGGCGCGCCGATGCACTGGGGCTGGGCTGGGTCTATATGAAGCCGAAAGACGGCAGGCCGGGGATTATTCAAAAGACCGGAGGAGCCGGTGGCTTTATCACCTATATGGCGATGGTGCCGGAAAAAAACGTCGGTGCCTTTGTGGTAGTGACCCGCTCTCCCCTGACCCGTTTTGTGAATATGAGCGACGGGATTAACTCTCTGGTCAGCGAACTCAGTGGCGGTGATACATCGCAGCCGCAGCCGGTACTGACCCGTACCGAAATTAATCCCGCAGGTGCGGTTAGTCAGAGCGCATCGCGCTAATCCTGTAACCGGCGCCTCAGGGTGCCGGTTACGCGCGGGAAAGCATCTGGCGACAAATTCTGCGGCGGTTTAACCGCAAGTTATGTTCTCATACGGATAATGTGGTCACTTATAATCATTGCCGCATTATCAAACTGCGCGGAGTCACTATGAACCAATGCGATGAACAGGTCCTGCTGCTGGACGACAACCTGCGCATCATCGGCACCGAAGCAAAATCCCGGGTGCACACCAACCACACCCCGCTGCACCTGGCCTTTTCCAGCTACGTTTTTAATCAGCGCAATGAACTGCTGTTGACTCGCCGCGCCCTGGGCAAAAAAGCCTGGCCCGGCGTATGGACCAATTCGGCCTGCGGCCACCCCATGCCGGGCGAAGCGATGAGCGACGCCGTCAGGCGCCGCTGTCACCAGGAGCTGGGGTTGGCCATTTCAGCGCCGCTGCTTATCGATAACGATTTCCGTTATTTCGCCGTCGACGCCAGCGGTATTATCGAAAACGAATACTGCCCGGTCTGGTTTGTCCGCACTGAAGCCGAGCCGCAACCCCGCCCTGATGAGGTGATGGATTACTGCTGGCTACCCGTCGATCGCCTGCTGGCTGGCGTTAGCGCCATTCCCGCTGCCTACAGCCCCTGGATGGTCGAGCAACTGGCGCGCCCGGCCATCCTCAATGCCCTGGCCTCTCTCTCTTTCTGACTCCCTTCTCCCCGACTGACGGCACAATCCGACACCAGAAAGCCGCAAGACGGGGTGGCGCTGGCGCGAATAATCACTATCATTGTGCGCTCCATAACCCGTTGAACGTGAAAGTCCAATGACCCAGAAAGATCGAGGTATCAGCCCCTCGCTGACGCTGCTTATGTCTGTCGCGACCGGCCTTGCCGTCGCCAGCAACTATTATGCGCAACCGCTGCTGGACACCATCGCTAACGCTTTCTCACTATCGGTCAATCAGGCCGGCTTTATTGTCACCGCCGCCCAGCTCGGTTACGCCGCCGGGCTGCTGTTTCTGGTGCCGCTGGGAGACATGTTCGAACGTCGCGGCCTGATAGTGACGATGACGCTGCTGTCCGCTGGCGGAATGCTGATCACTGCGCTAAGTCAGAGCCTGGGATTGATGATTCTGGGTACTGCACTGACCGGACTGTTTTCCGTGGTGGCACAGATACTGGTGCCCCTTGCCGCAACCCTGGCAGCCCCAGAGCGCCGTGGCCGGGTGGTGGGCACCATTATGAGCGGTCTGCTACTGGGTATACTGCTGGCGCGTACCGTCGCGGGCCTGCTGGCGGGCCTTGGAGGGTGGCGCACCGTCTACTGGGTGGCAAGCTTCCTGATGGCGCTAATGGCGGTCGCTCTGTGGCGTGGTCTGCCGCGGGTGAAGGAGCACAATACCCTGAATTACGGCC
Organism: Rosenbergiella sp. YN46; assembly: GCF_036620675.1. NCBI lineage: Bacteria > Pseudomonadati > Pseudomonadota > Gammaproteobacteria > Enterobacterales > Erwiniaceae > Rosenbergiella > Rosenbergiella sp. YN46. Next base: position 10,227 of record NZ_JAZHEE010000035.1, on the reverse strand, counting down.
AGTTGCTGACCTCTATCTTCAGCCTGTTCGCCCGTAATCGCCTGCTGCGCACCCGGGCCATGCTGGGCTGCCTGACCTTCGCCAACTTCAGTATCCTCTGGACGTCAATGGCCTTTCTGCTGGCGGCGCCGCCATTTAACTATTCCGAAAGCGTTATTGGCCTGTTTGGTCTGGCTGGCGCCGCTGGCGCTTTAGGTGCCAGACCGGTAGGCGGGCTGGCCGATAAGGGTAAAGCCCACCTGACCACCAGCGGCGGCCTGATTCTGCTGCTACTCTCCTGGGGCGCTATCGCGCTGGGACAGTGGTCAATTCCGGCGCTAATTGTGGGGATCATCGTACTGGATCTCACCGTCCAAGGAGTGCATATTACTAACCAGAGCGTGATCTACCACGCCCATCCGCAGGCCCGTAATCGACTGACGGCGGGCTATATGACCAGCTACTTTATCGGCGGTGCCGCCGGTTCGTTGATTTCCGCCAGCGCCTGGCAGCATGCGGGCTGGAACGGGGTCTGTAGCGCTGGTGCAGTGGTTTCAGCACTCGGGTTGCTGGTCTGGTGGCACGGCTATCATCGCCAGGAAAGTGCCGCCTGATATGGCAGGCCGCCGACATTCGCAATCATGGCGACTGTTAAGGCGGCCCGTAGTTTGTTAATGTATTGACTCTATTTTTATTCAGACACAGTGCTTATTGTATTCCGGCAGACATCACGCATGGCTCACCTTTTATTTCAACCTGTTCAGGTTCATGACGTTCTGTATCCTTCAATTGCACCTTTATTCAAACATATTATCGAACCCTCTGATTATTCCTGGTTTTTCCCCTGAGGACTCCCGCTTTTTCCGGGAGTATGATGTGATGAAATTGCTGTATGGCCCGCCACTTGCGGCCTGAGCGATTATTTAAAAGCATCGTTCGTTAACCACACTTAAGAAAATAATACATTTACTTTATTTATCACCGTCGTTACTATATCGGCTGCAATTAATGAGGTTATGCCCAAATGGATAGTTCGTTTTCGCCCATAGAACAGATGCTTAAATTTCGTGCCAGCCGTCACGAAGCTTTCCCTTATCAGGAAATTCTCCTGACCCGTCTATGCATGCATATGCAGGGCAAACTGCTGGAAAACCGCAACAAAATGTTGAAGGCTCAGGGAATCAACGAGACCTTATTCATGGCGCTGATCACGCTGGAATCCCAGGAAAACCACAGCATTCAGCCAAGCGAACTGAGTTGCGCGCTGGGCTCTTCCCGAACCAACGCCACCCGCATTGCCGACGAGCTGGAAAAGCGCGGCTGGATCGAACGCCGCGAAAGCGACAACGATCGCCGCTGTCTGCATCTTCATCTGACGCCCAGGGGCCACGAGTTCCTGAATCAGGTGTTACCGCCTCAGCATAGCTGCCTGCATCACCTCTGGTCTTCGCTTTCCGACAGCGAGAAAACCCAGCTTGAGCAGATCACGCGTAAATTACTCACCCGACTCGATCAGATGGACGAAAAATCCTTTCAGCCTGAAAGCGCGAGTTAAAACCGTAATCGCAGGTACGCTGAACCCTTGTTCAGAATAATAAACAAGCTTTTTACATGCAGGCCAGCACAGCAGTGTGCTGGCCTTTATGACTAAACAGCCCGGCGTTTCGGGCTCCAATAATAAATAGAGTGGAGATAAGCATGAGCGCACATGCGGAAACTCAAACGCCACAGCAGCCGGCTGGCAAAAAAAGTAAGCGTAAAGGTGCGCTTCTTTTGCTGACCCTGCTGTTTGTGGTTTTGGCAGTGGCATATGGTATCTGGTGGTTCCTGGTTCTGCGTCATTATGCAGAGACTGACGATGCTTACGTCGCCGGTAATCAGGTGCAAATCATGTCTCAGGTTTCGGGCAGCGTCACCAAGGTATGGGTGGACGATACCGATTTTGTGAAGAAGGGCGATGTCCTGGTAACGCTCGATCCGACCGACGCCCGGGAAGCCTTTGAAAAAGCGAAAACGGCGCTGGCCAACAGCGTGCGCCAGACTCGCCAGTTGATCATTAACAGCAGGCAATATCAGGCCAATATCTCGGTAAAACGTACCGCGCTGGCCCAGGCGCAGACCGACCTTAACCGCCGGGTTCCGCTGGGTAAAGACAACCTGATAGGCCGTGAAGAGCTGCAACACGCGCGCGATGCGGTTGCCAGCGCCCAGGCGCAACTCGACGCGGCAATAGAGCAGTATAACGCCAATCAGGCGATGATCCTCGACACGCCGCTGGCCGAACAGCCGGCGGTAAAACAGGCGGCGACTGAAGTACGCAACGCCTGGCTGGCGCTGCAGCGTACCCGAATCGTCAGCCCGATGACCGGTTACGTCTCGCGCCGCGCGGTGCAGGTCGGCGCGCAAATAGGCACCAGCACCGCGCTGATGGCTATCGTACCCGCCACCGGCCTGTGGGTGGACGCCAACTTTAAAGAAACCCAGCTTGCCAATATGCGCATCGGCCAGCCGGCGACGGTAGTCAGCGATATCTATGGCGATAAGGTGGAGTACAAAGGCAAGGTAGTCGGGCTGGATATGGGAACAGGCAGCGCTTTCTCCCTGCTGCCGGCGCAGAATGCCACCGGTAACTGGATTAAAGTGGTTCAGCGTCTGCCGGTGCGTATCGAGCTGGATCAGCAGCAGCTTAAGCAGTATCCGCTGCGTATCGGCCTTTCCACCCTGGTAAAAGTGAATACCAGCAATAGCGACGGCCCGATGTTGGCGACCCAGACCCGTAGCAAGCCCGCTTACGAGAGCGACGCCCGCGAGCTGGCGCTGGCCCCCGTCAATCAGTTGATCGACAATATCATCCGCGCAAACGCGGGCTAACGCGGCGGAGGCAGCCATGCAACAACAGAAACCGCTGGAGGGAGCGCCGCTGGCCCTGATGACCATCGCGCTGGCGCTGGCGACCTTCATGCAGGTGCTGGACTCCACCATCGCGAACGTCGCCATCCCGACCATCGCCGGCAACCTTGGCTCGTCGCTGAGCCAGGGCACCTGGGTTATCACCTCCTTCGGGGTAGCGAATGCTATCTCGATTCCGCTGACCGGCTGGCTGGCAAAGCGAGTGGGCGAGGTGAAGCTGTTCCTCTGGTCGACCACCGCTTTCGCCGTGGCCTCCTGGGCCTGCGGCGTGTCCAACAGCCTGGAGATGCTGATCCTGTTCCGCGTCATTCAGGGGGTGGTGGCCGGGCCGCTGATTCCACTATCTCAGAGCCTGCTGCTCAGCAACTATCCGCCCGCGAAGCGTAACGTCGCGCTGGCGCTATGGTCGATGACCGTTATCGTGGCGCCAATCTGCGGCCCGATTCTCGGCGGCTGGATCAGCGATAACTACCACTGGGGCTGGATCTTCTTTATTAACGTCCCCATCGGGATTGTCGTGGTGCTAATGACGCTCCAGACCCTGCGCGGCCGGGAAACTAAAACCGAACGCCGTCCTATCGACAGTATCGGTTTGGGCCTGCTGGTAGTTGGCATCGGCAGCCTGCAGGTGATGCTGGATCGCGGTAAAGAGCTGGACTGGTTTAACTCCACAGAGATTATCGTGCTGACCATCGTCGCGGTAGTGGCGCTCAGTTTCCTGATTGTCTGGGAGTTGACCGACAAGAACCCCATTGTCGATCTGTCGCTATTCAAGAGCCGCAACTTCACCATCGGCTGCCTGTGTATCAGTCTTGCCTATATGCTCTACTTCGGCAGTATCGTTCTGCTGCCACAGCTGCTGCAGGAAGTCTATGGCTATACCGCTACCTGGGCCGGGCTGGCCTCGGCGCCGGTCGGCATTATTCCGGTTATTCTGTCGCCTCTGATTGGGCGCTTCGCCCATAAGCTCGATATGCGTCGACTGGTAACCTTCAGCTTTATTATGTATGCGGTCTGCTTCTACTGGCGCGCATGGACTTTTGAGCCGGGAATGGACTTCGGCGCTTCAGCCTGGCCCCAGTTTATTCAGGGCTTCGCGGTGGCCTGCTTCTTTATGCCGTTGACGACCATTACCCTTTCCGGCCTGCCACCGGAGCGTCTGGCCGCGGCTTCGAGTCTGTCCAACTTTACCCGTACCCTGGCAGGTTCGATTGGGACATCAATCACCACCACGATGTGGACCAATCGCGAATCGATGCACCACGCCCAGCTAACGGAATCGGTAACGCCCTATAATCCGAATGCCCAGGCGATGTATGACCAGTTGCAGGGCATGGGGATGAGCCATCAGCAGGCTTCAGGCTGGATAGCCCAACAGATAACCAATCAGGGGCTGATTATGTCCGCCAATGAGATCTTCTGGGCCTCCGCCGGCATCTTTATGCTGCTGCTGGGGCTGGTGTGGTTCGCCCGACCGCCATTCAGCGCCAGCGGCGACAGCGGCGGCGCCCACTAACCGTCACGAAAAAGGGAGCCTTTATGGCTCCCTCTTTGTGGTTAAGCGGCCGAAAATCAATAAATTGATTTTCCTTGTCTATTTTTCTGGTGATTATGACCGAACGCGTTCGGCCCCGGGTTTGTCATCGGTCTCTGGGAGCCTTAAAGGCTCCCTTTGTTTTGTTACAACAGCGTTAGCTTCGCGCTAGATATGCAGCTCCTGCAGTTTCTCTTTCGGCAGCGCCAGTTCATCGTTACTGTTGACCTGAACATCGCGATCGAGAATATGGCGCGCTATCTCCTGGGCTTCGTCCAGCGAGTGCATCTGGTAAGTGCCGCACTGATAAACGTTGAGCTCCGGAATCTGATTCTGTTCCTTCACTTTCAGAACATCGGCCATAGCCGCTTTCCAGGCATCGGCCACCCGCTGCTCATCCGGTGTGCCAATCAGGCTCATGTAAAAGCCGGTACGGCAGCCCATCGGGGAGATATCGATAATCTCCACCCCATTGCCGTTCAGATGATTACGCATAAAGCCGGCGAACAGGTGCTCCAGGGTATGGATCCCTTTTTCCGGCATCACTTCCTTATTAGGCACGCAAAAGCGCAGGTCAAACACGGTGATGGTATCGCCATGCGGTGTATTCATAGTCTTGGCTACGCGCACCGCCGGCGCCCCCATACGGGTGTGGTCGACTGTGAAGCTATCCAACAACGGCATCTGGTCACCTCCGATTAGTGATTTTTTTTTAAATTAACTGAACTATTCGCTTGGGCTCAAGTCTGACTATATGAAAGACGCGCATTTGTTATCATCATCCCTGTCATCAGAGATGAAAGTTTGGCCACAATGATGTGGCCTTTTTCTTTTCTAACCTTCCTGACGAGCCAGCCAGCTTGCAAACGGCTCATTGTCCGCCGCCTCAATTTCCCGCTGACGACGCCAGGACGCATCGCGTTCCTGCTCGAACTCTTTTTCGCTCAGAACCGACAAGGGTTCCTGAATCAGCATAGTACGATATTGCTCGGCCAGCGCGCGACCGGCGCCGCCAATTCCCTGCTCCAGCATCAGATCCAGGGTGCGGGCCGAGAAGGTCAACGACGGATCTTCAAAGCAGGCCGCCAGGCGATCGCACACCGCACGGTACGCATCGCCACCATCGACGGCATCCAGCGTTTCCGCCACCCGCCGCAGGTCACGGAACAGATTCTTCCCGACCTGCTCCAGCGGGAACTGCGCGGTTTCGCAGCCAATACCCAGCGTCAGCCCCGGGCGGCGCCCTTCCAGAATCACCCGGTTCCAGTTAACCCGGGTACACTGCAGTTCGGCACTGCTCATCTCCGGCGCATCCGCCAGCGCGCACCAGACCATAAACAGATCCAGGAAACGCACCTGCTGCTCGTCAACGCCAATCGGCGAGAAGGGATTTATATCCAGAGAGCGGACTTCAATATACTCAACCCCGCCGCGCAGCAGCGCGTTAGAGGGCGATTCCCCGCTGCGAGTAACTCGCTTGGGGCGGATCGGCGCATAGAGTTCGTTTTCAATCTGCAGCACATTAGTATTGAGCTGTAGCAGCTTGCCGTCTTTTTCCAGACCGATACGGGCGAACTCATCAGAAGGCGTCCTGATGGCCTGTTTCAGGCTGGCGACATAGCTGTCGAGATTGTTAAAGGTGATTCCCAGGCTGCTCTGAGACTTGTTGGTATAGCCCAGATCGCTCAAACGCAGAGAGGTGCCGTACGGCAGATAGAACATTCCGCTGTCGGTCTGCTCAAAAGGCAGCGTCTGCGGCTTGCCCTGCAGAAACGACGAGCAGATAGCCGGCGATGCGCCGAACAGGAACGGAATCACCCAGCCAAAACGGTAGTAGTTGCGAATCAGCCGGAAATAGCCCGCCGAAATCGCCGCCTTGCCGCTCTGTGCATCTTTCACCCCGTCCCGGGCCTGCCAGAAGGCCAGCGGCAGAGAAAAATTATAGTGCACGCCGGAAATGGTCTGCATCAGCGCGCCATAGCGATTCTTCAGCCCTTCACGGTACAGCGTTTTCATTCGACCAATATTCGAGCTGCCAAACTGCGCCAGTTCGATATCCTGACCGTTATCGATAAAACAGGGCATGCTGAACGGCCACATACGCTCATCGCCGATGTTACGCGCCACGTAGCGATGCACGTCGCGCATAAAGGTCAGCATATGATCGATGTCGCCATCGACCGGGGTGATGAACTCCAGGAGGGCTTCCGCGAAATCCGTCGTAATCCACTTATGCGTTAGCGCCGCGCCAAGGTGTTCCGGGTGTCCGGTGGTTGCCAGATGGCCGTCTGGCGTCACGCGCAGCGTTTCGCGCTCCAGACCGCGGTTAATGCCGCGCAGCGCCTGTGGATGGGACTCCAGCCAGGCCAGCGCCTGTGATACGTCCGGGATCAAATCGACCTCCCGCCTGTAGAAAACATTTTTATTAAGCATAATTGTACTGGTTGACGATTCGGTGCGCCGCCTGTGTCGAAGCGTCACCGGGCCTCACTCAAACAACCAATTAGTGCCACCAGTTTATCCCCTGCAGGGTGATCGCTGCCACTAACGCGTAGCGTAACGCCTTGCCGAGACATAAAAAAAAGAGCGCCGGCCCCCAGGCCAGACGCAACCATCCCGCCAGCAGACAGAGCAAATCCCCGACTACCGGAGCCCAACTCAGGAGCAGCGCCGCCGGCCCAAAGCGCTGAAGCCAGCCCAGCGCGCGCTCCCGCCAGCGCGACTGCGTCCTCAAGGGAAACAGCCGCCCTAAAATAAGATTTGTTGCTCCCCCCAGACTATTGCCAAGGGTCGCAACTGCCACCAGCATCAAAGGCGAACTTTTTTCCGCCAGCAGCAGCGCCACCAGCAGCGCTTCTGAATTACCGGACAGCAGCGTGGCGCTCAGAAAGCTGCCGCTAAATAGCGAAAACAGCGCCAGCGCGTCACTCACTGCAGACGAACATCCACCGCATCCATTCCCGCAGCGCCAGCGGCCTGAAGCCCGAAATCGGCGTCTTCGAAGACCACGCACTTCTCTGGCGGAACTCCCATCAGGGAGGCACAGCGCAGAAAGGTATCGGGCGCGGGTTTCGGACGGCTGACGTGATCGACCGCGACCACCGCCACAAAGTACTGCCGCAGACCCAGCCGGGTTAGCAGCATTTCCGCAAGGCTGCTTTCGCTACCGGTGCCGACCGCCATTGGTCGACGCCCATACCACGCTTTCACCACCTCAACCAGCGGCAGCGGGCGCACCGCTTCCGGCAACATCCGGCTAACCAGCGCCGTCTTTTCAGCCGCCAGGCGGTGAGGGTCGAGTTCGGCATGGTTCATCGCAATAATATGTCGGGCTATCTGCCAGGCTGGCGCGCCATTCAGGCTCACAACGGACTGCTCGTCAAAACGCATTCCGTAACCCTTCAGTACCTCCCGCCATGCCAGACGGTGCGTGGGTTCGGAATCCAGGATGGTACCATCCATGTCGAAAATCAGCCCTTCATAGCGATCGTACATCTTGCCCCCGCACCGAAAAATGACAGGCGGTTACTTTATCGTAAACGACCGGGGATGTCGCTAATTGCAGGTGGAATAATAACGGATGTGATGAAAGTTCAGACACGACAAACAGTCGACATACGGCTGGAAAGAGCAGGCGTTCTTGTCAGTAGGACTATGGAGAAAAGGCGAGTCGGGGTCTCGCCATTCAGCGTCAATACGGAAACATCGCCTTCCAGAGCAGCGCCTGACATCTACCGGTAAAGCAGGTGATTTACGCCAATCGCCTTTTCAGCGTTATTCCAGTAACTCAGTACTGACATCTCCCGTGGCTAAGAACTCGCTAAATGCCCGAATGACTAAAGAAAAATCCCGCGTTGTAGAGGTAGCGGCAAAAGGCTCACCCAGCATGGGAATAAATGTATTAGCGCCTGATTTATCATTGAAGGTCCTAATATCAATATCGCCATCCTCCAGATCGGTCGCCAGCAGAACCATGTAAGTCTGCACACTGGAATCATGATTATCTGAGTAAAGCGTCATCTTGTAAGGCCGTAATTCATCTTCGAGATTATTTTTTAGAATTAACTTACCGTTATGGGTTCTTAATTCTTCCAGATGATTTTTCAGGTCATCGGCCTGTGGATTTTCTATTACCAGCAACTGCGTATGCTGCCCATGGCTGAGATAAAACCCACCGAGTATCCATTTAATCATTTTATTTAACCTCTGTTAATTTTTTCATACTCTCGTCCCAGTAATACTTTTTGGGCAATTGAGTGGTTTCATCCACCGCATAAACTGTGACAGATTTTGCTCCCGCAGCTTTAGCCGCAGGAGCAATATCAGACCGGCAATAATCACAGACATCCCTCCCTGTCACGGTAATATTTAAATCCTCTCCTTTTGCCACGCCCGCATCATGAGCCTGCTGTATTACGCCTATCTCAGCATGGGCATTTGCCATATTACTATTCGGCAGTGGCAGATTACCCGTTTTGCCCTTCGCCCTCAATTTCTGCTCTTTAGCGAGAACCCTATCCTGTACCAGAGTCGGCTTATCGGCATCCGTTCTTTCGGCGGGCCTGGCGGTTTGGTTCGTATCTGTGAATGTCCTACCGTTAACCTCTAATTGGGCAGTGACCACAGCTTCATTCTCTACCGATTCCGTCGACGCTGACGTCTGAGCGATATTATTCACCATTCCGGGCGATTCAGGCACGGCATCAGCGACAGGTACTTTGCGATTACCACGGCTTATGGAAGCGATTTCGCTAATCAGCGCATCATCGTTTCTTTCACTGAATACCGGATAGCTCCTGCCTGTTTTGAGCAATCTTGACGATGTTGAACTGGGCTTTCCTCCAGAATGAGAGTAATCACGCTTTTTCACCGCAAGATTAAATGCTGCAACGATCTTTTTCGCGCCATCAAACCGAAAAACACTTTCATCGCGACAAATTAGCGCGCCGTTGTTATTAATGTAGAACAGCTCGGCGGGTAATACGGAGATCTCGTTCAGACACACCACATCACCACGTTCGATCATCGTTCTGAGCTGCGATTTCGCCTGTTCACCCTGCCGGGGTAGCGTGCCTGCAAAGGGGTGCACGGATTTCAGGTCGATATTCACAATATAGCGCTGATTCCACCTATCATCATAGGCGTAGTTCTGTTCGGCATGTCGCCATGCCGCCTGCGGGTCAAGTATTCGTTCAAAGGACTCTGGCGCCAGATCGTCCCGAAGAAGATAGATAAGTCTGTTGCCCGGTAAGCTTAATCCCATATGAACATCCCTGTTCTGTAACATTTAGTTGCATACAGAATAAAGTACAGGGCTGGAATAGTCTTAAGAAAATAACGGGGGATTTTCTGAAACCCTGTTCGAAGTGAACTCGCTAAAATCCCCCGGTTCAGTTATAGCTCCGGGCTTACCCCTTCGTGCATGGTAAGTTCCTGGTGAAGGATGATAGCGGCGTTGGCAGAGATTTTTCTCCAGAGCAAATTCTGGGCTATCAGGCTCTGTTCCGGACAACTTACGATAAGGGAAGAAAAGAGAGGAGATCCCGCTTCAGGGACAACGGATACCCGGGTTTGCCGGCATTCGTTTCGCCATATAAACCGGAATATCATGAGATGCAGCACATACGGAAAGATTACCCGGCTTTGCCTCACCCTGCCGGGCCGTCGCCTGTGGCGACGTTATCTTTCCTTTTGCCTGCGGCGGCTGCCGCGCTTCAGTAATGCCGTCATCGCTGACAGCATTATGCAATATGGTGCATCCGGAAGGATTCGAACCTTCGACCGCTCGGTTCGTAGCCGAGTAC
>NZ_JAZHEE010000034.1:0-43570 GCF_036620675.1 Rosenbergiella sp. YN46 | reverse complement strand
CGGTACTCCGCATAGCGGGTACCGCCCAGCTCCACCGCGCTGACCGCCACCCGGGTCACCTTACCGTTCAGGTAACGCTTACCCATCAGCGACCGGGTCGGGAGGGTTACCGTTATCGGCTGGCCCAGCAGGCTGCTGCGGTCAATACGTGCATCGCTGCCCAGCAGCGTGACGCTCAGTTCAAACGGCTCCGAGAGCGCCTCGCGCCCGGAAAGTTTCCAGAAAAGCAGCCCGGGGACGGGCAACTGGACGGTAATGCGATCTAGCATAGAAGCGAGTCCCGAATAGAAAAGAGGCGCGCGGCAACAGGGCCGCGCGTCAGAAAATTAACCCTTAAGATTAACCAGCCAGGTACCCGGCTGGTCGATATTCAACGTCTGGCTCTGGCCTTCCAGACTGAGTCGATACTGGCCAGGCGGCAGATCCAGCGCGGCTATGCCCTCGCTGACCTGTACTTTGCGCGGTTCATCGTTGACCCGTAGCTCATCCTCTTTTGCCATGCGAACCAGCACCCTGGCAACAGGGTCAGTGGATGGCGCAGCGGCGGGTTTATCGACCTTCGCCGCCGGAGGCGGTGCGGGCTGCGTGTCGGCCACGGCGGGTTCGACAGCGCCCTCTTGCGGCGCATCGCTGCCGCCGAACATCAGGCCGCCCACCAGCAGCCCCACCAGCACACCCGCGGCCACCATGCCCGGCAGCTTGTAACGCTGCCACAGTGGATACCACGCCGGGCGCACCTCCGCTTCGGGCTCTTCTTCCTCTTCGACCACCGCCAGCATGGTGCTGGCAGACCTGACGCTGGCGACCTCTTCAACGTCCGCCACCGCCATATCAATCAGCGCGGCAAATTCATCCACCGAACGGGGGCGATCCTCAATATGCAGCGCCAGGGCACGGTCCACCGCCTGCAGCAGCGGCAGCGAATAACCTTCAGGGCGCAGTTCCGCCAGCGGCTGATAGCTATCCTGAATACTGCGCACCACACTGACCGGCGGCGGCGCGCCAACGATCAGGGTATGAAGCACCGCGCCCAGCGCATAAATATCTGTCCAGGGCCCCTGTTCGCTTTCGTTATCATCGGTGTACTGCTCAATGGGCGCGAAACCAGGACGCAGCATGGTTTCAGTTTCGTCCGACACATTACCGATACTGCGGCGCGCCGAACCGAAATCGAGCAGCACCGGCAGGCCGTTATCCTGGATCTGGATGTTATCCAGCGAGATGTCACGATGCAGGCAGCCTTCGTCATGGATGGTTTTCACCGCACCCAGCAGCATCGGCAGGGTCCGGCGGATCCACGCTTCGTCAATCTGTTCCGGGTGCTGTTCCCGCAGACGCGACAGCGTAGTGCCGCTGTAGAATACCGTGCCCATATAGGCGGTATCGTTCTGTACCCAGAAGCGCAGCACATGCAGCAGATTCGGGTGGTTAAAGCGCGCCAGCAGCCGCGCCTCCTGAATAAAGCTGTTCAGTCCGGCCTGGAAAGCCTTGCTGAAACGCTGGCTACGCAGTACCAGCCGCATATCCTCGCCGCGCATCGCGAGAGTGGCCGGCATAAATTCCTTAATGGCGATGGTACGTTCAAGCTGGTGATCCTTTGCGCGATAGACAATGCCAAAGCCGCCTCCGCCAATCACCTCTTCGATCTCAAACTCGTTGAAGCGATATCCGGGCGGCAGCGCGCCAGGCACGCTGCGCTTGTTTTCACGATCCGGCATAGTGGAAAACTCTCCTGATGATGGCGATTACGCCGAAAACTGATACTGAAAATCACCCTGTTCGAAGGTAATGCGCAGGCGCCGGTATTTTTCTGCCTGTCGACTTCCGGTCAGCAGCATTTTGCTTATCTGCGGCAGCAGGGTGTTGGTAAGAATGGCGTCGACCATACGACCGCCGGACTCGACTTCGGTGCAGCGCTGAACCACCTGGGCCGTTACGCTGTCGTCCACCTCGGTTTCGATGCCGTGATTTTCCAGCAGGCGGCGCTGAATGCGCCCCAGTTGCAGGCGCACAATCTCCGCCAGCATGGCATCGCTCAGTGGGTAGTAAGGCACCACCAGCAGACGCCCCAATAGCGCCGGTGGGAAGACCTGCAGCAGCGGCTGGCGCAGGGCGCCGGTCAGCGCCTCTGGCTCCGGCATCAGTTCAGGATCGGCGCACATGGCGCTAATCAGATCGGTACCGACATTGGAGGTCAGAATAATAATGGTGTTACGGAAATCGATGTGACGGCCTTCGCCATCCTCCATCCAGCCTTTATCGAAGACCTGGAAGAAGATTTCATGCACGTCCGGATGCGCCTTTTCTATCTCATCCAGCAGTACCACGCTGTAGGGCCGACGCCGCACCGCTTCGGTCAGCACGCCGCCTTCGCCGTAACCGACGTAACCCGGAGGCGCTCCCTTCAGGGTAGAGACGGTGTGCGCCTCCTGGAATTCACTCATATTGATGGTAATCACGTTCTGCTCGCCGCCGTACAGCGACTCCGCCAGCGCCAGGGCAGTTTCAGTTTTCCCCACGCCGGACGGGCCGCACAGCATAAAGACGCCCACCGGCTTATTGGGGTCGTCCAGCCGCGCCCGGGCGGTACGCACCCGGCGGGCGATCTGCTCCAGACCGTGACGCTGGCCGATAACCCGTTGGTTCAGGGTATCGGCCAGATTCAGCACCGAGTCGATCTCATTTTTGACCATGCGGCCCAGCGGGATGCCGGTCCAGTCGGAAACCACTGCTGCCACAACGCTTGCGTCCACGGCGGCAAACAGTAGCGGCGCTTCACCCTGCAGCTCGTTCAGCGCCTGCTGACGCGCATCCAGCGTGGCGCGAATCTCCGCCAGTGCATCTTCTTCTTCGGCCTGCTGTAATTCCCCACGCAGCGCGATAATCTCGTCCACCAGCGCACGCTCCTGCTGCCAGCGTTGGGTCAGTGCCTCATGTTGCACCTGCTCGTCCGCAAGCTTTGCCTCCAGAGCCTTGATCCGGTCTGGATCGCCGACGCCGACCTTCACCTCGCGCCCGGCGATCTCTTTTTCCACTTCCAGCGCGGCGATGCGCTGCTGACAGGCTTCCAGCTGTGGCGGCGGCGCGCTCTGACTGACCGCAACCCGGGCGCAGGCGGTATCGAGTAGCGCCACGGCTTTATCCGGCAGCTGGCGCGCCGGAATATAGCGATGCGAAAGCTTCACGGCGGCGCTTACCGCTTCATCCAACAGTAGCACCCGGTGGTGTTTTTCCAGCGCCGGAACGGTACTGCGTAACATCAGCGCCGCCTTTTCTTCATCCGGCTCCGCCACCTGCACGGTCTGGAAGCGGCGGGTCAGCGCCGGATCTTTTTCAATGTATTTTTTGTATTCCGCCCAGGTGGTAGCACCAATGGTGCGCAGCTGGCCGCGGGCCAGCGCCGGCTTCAACAGGTTTGCAGCATCGCCGGTTCCCTGCTGGCCGCCAGCCCCGATCAGGGTGTGGATTTCATCGATAAACAGCACCACCGGCGTGGCGCTGGACTGTACCTCGTTAATCAGTGATTGCAGTCGTGCTTCGAACTCGCCTTTCATCCCTGCCCCGGCCTGGAGCATGCCTATGTCCAGCAGCCACAGCTGAATATTACGCAGCGGCTCGGGCACATCGCCAGCGGCGATACGGCGAGCCAGTCCTTCCACCACCGCGGTTTTTCCCACACCGGCTTCGCCGGTCAGCAGCGGGTTGTTCTGGCGGCGGCGCATCAGAATATCCACCATCTGGCGAATCTCTTCATCGCGCCCCACCACCGGATCGATTTCGCCATTCCGCGCCCGGGCAGTCAGATCCTGGCCATACTGTGCCAGCGCTCCCTTCCCTGCGACAGGTGCTGCCTCTTCCGAACCAGCCGCCGCCTGTTGTTCCTCTTTACTACCGGCAAAGACCTCGTCGAAGTTGTCGATCAGCGCATCGGCGCTCAGTCGTTCGAACTGCGGCGAAATGCCACGCAGCACGCTGGCCAGGCTCCAGGTTTTCAGAATACCGATCAGCAGGTGGCCGCCGCGAATACGATTGACGCCAAATTTCAGCGAACCGTAAATCCAGGCGCGCTCCACGGCGCTATCGATATGTTCAGAGAGATCGGACACCGAACTGGCACCGCGTGGCAACTGGTCCAGCGCCGCCACGATATCGCGGGCCAGCGCCTCTTCGTCCAGCGCAAGGTGCTGAATAAGCTGCTGCAGGTCGCCCTGCTGTTGCTGCATCAGTTGATGCAGCCAGTGGGCCAGCTCCACATACGGGTTGCCGCGCAGCTTACAGAAGGCGGTGGCGCTCTCAAGCGCGGTAAATAACAGCGTATCCAGTTTGCCGAACAGTACGGCGCGGCTGATTTCTGACATGTGAAGTTCCGATTATCTGATATACCCGGTAAGGGCTATGAATGTCACTGATGCTGAATATTACGAACAGGGAGAGAAAAAGCATATCCACAGCAAAAAAACAGGGCTGCATAACGAATATAGAGTGAATCCTGGGGAAAATATCCGAAAAAATCATAAATTCCGGACAATCCAAATCTAAAAGCAAAAAACTGAGCAACAGCAAGAATAAGAATAAGAATAAAAGAAACAACTTTTATTAAAGAGGGAAGCACTTGCTGTTTTGACTTAATCTTTAAAAAGACAACCAACAAAATTGTCGACAGTAAAAAATAAGCCCAACCCACCCACTCCCCTGGTTGGGTTAGAATAATATCATCATACATGATTTATTTCCCTTCCTGTGACATTTTATATATTCCATAAGACGTTGCGCCATCAACAGATATCTCTGTAAGCAAAGGTACCTTTCCCATTTCGCGCCAGCCAACAATAAAATCATTATTTATATGTTTAAATAAACGAAAGGAGTCTTCTCTTAAAACATTTCTTCCCATACCATATGCAGATAAAGCAAGATCAACGCCATAGTATGCATAATCAGCATCCTTATCGCTAAATCCTAATTTCCCTGCAACATATCGATACGCTCCGCGAGCAAATCCTACCTTATCCTTTCTAAACAAAAGATAATGTCCATTTTCATACACATTATTTAATCCGTGAGCAATCAATGGCGAGCCAAACGCAGCGCAGGCAAATCCCAATGAAGCTGCACATACGCCATAACCAGCAACAACCTGAGTTCCGCCTCCAATAAACCCAACCTGCTTCAGTGCAATATTCATACCTCGATCGATTTTGATTTTCTCCATTTTAGCATACTGAATAGCCCTACCCGATACTATTCTAAACCTTTGCTCTTTGAGAAAATCCAGCTCTTTATTAAGAATGTTGATTGCACCATTCAGGGACATACAATTAATCTTTACTTCATTCTCAACATATGAAGTAAGTTTTTCTATTTCTGAAAAAAAGCGATGCCTTGATGAATGATTTGATAAATATTCCAGACCAAGAGATAAAGCTAACTCTTTAATATCTTTAACTAACTGTGTCAGACGGTTAGAGTCTAACGTATGCATGCTACCTCTTAATATCCTTTAATATCATTGCTCAATCTTCCGGACTAAACTGCAGATCCCCGCGCGGTTCAGGGGTGGGCTGATACCCCAGCCAGGCGCTGTAGCCCAGGCGGCCTTCGCCCCCCAGCGTCACGCCCTGAACCTCTTGCGCGCGCAGGATCAGGCACATCTCCCACTGGTACTCAATGCCCAGGTACTGGCGCACCCAGTCGCGCAGCGCCGTCACGTCCGGCTCCCCCGGCAGCAGGCGGCGATACTGTTCCAGCGTAAGCGGGCCGATTTCAATACGGAATTTATGCTGAACGTCACGCACCGCTTCCCCCAGGAAAGCGGATTCCCCCAGGCGAGGAGAGTGGCGCCCGGCCCCCAGGCGCGCCTGCTCGCGGCGCGACAGTGGCATCCACTGGGGCACGTTTTCTACCAACCGTACCGGCACGCCAAAATAGTGACGCAGGATTTTCTGTAGCCCTTCAGCATCGCGCCCGTGCCGCGTCAAATGGCCTGCAAGAGTGTAGCGGGCGTGCTGACTCAGGCTGCCCTTTTCCATCTGCCCCGGCTGCCCCATACCAATCAGACAGGCCAGGTAGCGTTCAAAGCGTTTATTATCGCCGCGATCCAGCGACACCGTGGGCTGGGCATCCGCCCATGCCCGGTAAAACAGCAGGGTCAGACGATGGTGGAACAGATCGGCAAAGGCGCTCAGGGTATCGTCCTGGTGATGCCAGATACGCTCGCGGACATATTCGGTCAGATGAACCGGTAGTGGGCCGTTGGGGCCGAACAGTCCAAAGCTTAAGATTGAAACATCATAAAGCGACGATCCTTCGCGTCGGCTGGCATCCGCCAGGGTGGAAGGCGCAAAGGCCATCGACGGCTTCTGGCCAATACGCAGCGGCTCGAAGCGCGGCAGCGGCGCCCGGCCGAGCGGATAGCGCTGCCCGCCCTGGGCATCCAGACGGCGCAGTAGCTGGAACAGGTCGTAACGCCAGGGCGCAGCCGTGACCTGCTGCCAGAAATCGTCCGGCAGTCGGGTCAGACGCTGAATGGGGGAAGCACCCGCAATGGCTTCACTCATATCAGCGCCCTTTTCCCCATCCGCGGCCCCCAGTAGCCGACTTCGCCGCGCTGCTGGCTGTTCAGCGTGAATTCCGTAAAGCTGTTCATCGCCACCAGTCGCGAGAACAGACGCTCCAGCACGCTGCCAAACAGCCAGGGGCTGGATCCGGAAAAAGCCTGCTCATCCACCGTCATCTCAATACCGGTTCCCCGGGCAAAGACTATCGGCCCCGGCTCCGGCACCCGACGATGCACCGGGCTTAACCGGCAGTGGCGAATTCCTTCAATCTGCCGGGCGACAGGGGCTTCCGCCAGCCGGGCATAAAGCCCCAGTAGCTGGCGCAGCGATGCGGCGCCTTCGCCATCCTGGCTGTCCACCAGACTCAGGTAGTTCATCTGTAGCTGGCTAATCAGGCGCCAGCTGCTCAGCCCTTCTGCGAGACCCGGGCGTGGCGGCGTCGGGCCACGACGCATGGTCAGGCCGCGTACCGGCATGGAATCAGGAAGGACAAACTGGCCAATATCCTGCTGAAGCATCAGCGGCAGATCGCGGCTGGTGCACAGCACTTCGGCGGTGATGTAGCGCAGGTCATCGCGCCACGGCGTATGGCTTTCATCCACCAGCGAAACGAAGACCTCTGAACCGATATAGCCGGTACGGGTACCATAACGCTGGGCCTGTTCGGAAAGCGCGCGCTGTTCGCGACGCAGGGAAAAATAGGCGCCGTAGTCGCCGTCGTCCCGGCTCCAGGTACTCCAGAAGGGGCGGAAGATCTGCTCTTCGCGCCGCCCTTCTGAGCTGGCCCAGATTTTATTCACAGCGAAAATTTCATAATCGAGAGGGCGAATGTTATCCACCACCAGGTGGCATTCGCTGCGCGAATCGTCAATCTTCTGGCGCGCCGCAACTTTGGGGAACAGGTTAATCACCGGCGTGCAGTGCAGAGCCAGATGGCTGCGATCCACCACCCGCTCCAGAGGGCCTTCACTCTTATCCAGCAGAATCACAATCTCAAAGGCCCGGGCTTCGGCGCAGCGCTTAAGCAGGCCGCGTAGCTGGCTGATGCTGATGAACTGGAAGCGGGCCGGGAAGGCGAAATACTCCTGTAGCAGCCGGTAGCCGTCGAAGTTGCGCAGATCGTCCGGCAGCAGCGCCTGGTCGGCCTCAAAACCTTCCTGGCGCAGAGCGTCGTCGCCCAGCACCATGCGCTGCGGCCTTTTCTCCACGCTCTGACAGAAAATGCCCACCTGATGCTGCATCAGCAGCTCCAGCAGCTTCAGCGCCTGAATATCCGGGCCGCTCAGGAACAAATCGAGGCGGTCGAAATCCAGATGAGTCAGCAACATAGGGCCGTCGCAGGCGATACGGATACGCAGGGCACTGGCGGCGCCACGCTGGTTAAGCCCCAGTTGGCTGAGTGGCGCATCGGCGGGCACACCGCCCAGCTCCACCTGCTCGATGCGCAGCGGCAGCAGGTTCACATCGTGGGCGGTGGTATAGCTGCAGGTAACGCCGTTCTTCTTCAGAGTCTGGCTGTCCATCATGGTGCCACGCGGTACCATGAAGCCGTTGCTCAGATCGCCTTTGCCAATATCCGGCTGCAGTTCAGCAATCGCCATCGAGGGGGTCGGCGCCAGATAATTTGGAGCGATCATCTCCAGCAGGCGCTGGGAAAAGCGCGGGAATTCAGCATCCATCTTGAGCTGTACGCGGGAGGTCAGAAAGGCGAAGCCTTCCATCAGGCGCTCAACGTAAGGATCCGCCACCTCGATACCGCGCATGCCGAGTCTGCCGGCCACCTTGGGGTAACGCTCAGCGAACTCCGCCCCCATTTCGCGCAGCCAGGCCAGCTCGCGGTTGTAGTAGTCAAGCAGTTTACTGTCCACGCTTACCCCACATCTTTCAGTTCAAAGTGGCCGTTTTCCAGATCCACATCGGTACGAAACAGAAACTCCAGCGGCCAGGGCACGCACCACAGGCGCCCTTTGATCTCGATCGACAGCACATTGTGCAGATCGAGCGAGCGCGGATCGGAAATACAGCGCACCTGTAATCCCTGGGGTAGGATCCTGGGTTCAAAATGCAGGATCGCTTCGGTCAGTTTGCGCTGAATATCCGACCATTCGATCTCCGACATTCTTTTGCCCGCCAGAGGCGCTACACCGAAATTACAGACCGAGCGCTGTACGTGGTCGGCGCCGCGCATATCCAACTGGGATTCGTTATTGATGGTGTTAAATAACCACTGCAGATCGCGCAGCACCCGGCGCCGCAGGGCGCTGTGGGAAAGCAGGTTGCTGTTGACCGGCTCCAGCCGCTTCTGGGGCTGATCGTCGGTCAGGCGATCCAGCAGCGAAGGCTGCATTTTATCGCGCGAGGCGATCAGCTCCTGACTGCGGCGGTGGCGATAACCGCCGCGCAGCAGATCGTCGCTGCCATGGCGGTATGAATCACTCATCGCTATCGCTACCGCTGTGGAAGGCCAGAGTTTCCAGAGTCAGCAGCGGGAATTCGCCATCGGCGTTCAGCCACACCTTCTGCCCCTGGCCCAGATAGTGAATCCCCTCCGCATCCAGGGCCTGCCATTCGGTGGCGCGCCCCAGCAAAAAGCGGTCGGCGGCACCAGGCGCCAGCGGATAACGGGCCGGGATCTGGCACACCTGCTCGCTGCCATCCACCAGCCGCACCAGGGTATGGCGCCACACCAGATCGATAGCCCCTTCCGGCGCCTGGAAACGCATCTCTTCAATGGCGCTGAACGGCAACCAGCAATATTTGCCGTTGACGATAAGCTCGCAAACCGGCCCCAGACGAGCATCGCCATCCATCAGCCAGTCAAAGTCGCAGGGCTCCTGACTCTGTTCACTGAGCGTACCGGGATTCACCTCGGCGCAGTCCAGCGCCTTATTGCGCAGCGCCGCGGCATCATCGGTACTTGCCGTCAGAGCATTCGCCATCTCCTGTAGCCAGGGCCATTGGGTTACCGGCATATCCGGCACGGCCGCACCTGTCATCACCGCCTCACGCTGCAGTTCTCCGGTAATTGCCTGTTCCAGCAGCGTGACCGTCGGTTGAGCGGCGGGCTTTAGCGCCAGCCAGCTTTTCAATTGGGTGGCGGCACGGGTCCAGTTTCCCGCCAGGCACAGCAGCTGTACAAAGGCGGCACGCAGGTCGGCATCCGCAGGTCTGGCTTTAATGTCGCTTTCTATTGCTGCCAGAGCGTCGGCGAGTGAGTGACCCGCCAGCTGTTGTTCCAGGGTATACATCATTAAATCTCCTGTTACTTCAGGGTGCGATAAGCACCCGCCGCAGGATCGCGAAGTCGGGGGTGAAGTTCTTCAATCAACTGAACCGTCAGGGTAGTTCCGGGCGGAAGATACGCCGACCAGACCTTACGCACTTCCTTCAGGCGCGCTTCCAGTTCAGCGGCGTCTTGCGCCTGATGGCGGGTCATCTCGACCGCCACGGTTCCCTGGATTCGCCAGCCGTTAACCGGCGCCGACCAGGGCAGAATCATCCAGCTCCGGGGCGACCGTTCATCACTCACCACCAGCCGTTCGCGGCTGACGGCGCTAACTTTCAGGTTGTTGATCGGCGCTTTTTCACTCAGCCCGGACACCGGATAGCCCTGGACAAAGGCTACGTCGTGCTCCGCCATCCGCCCGCGCTGATTCAGCCATTCGCCTTTTTTGCAGCTATCGCCCCTTTCAGGAATAAACAGCGCCCCGCTCTGCGGCCAGAAGGTACGAACCCGACAGCCCGACTTCAGCGTGAAGGTTTGCGGCTGCACGCGGGAAGCTGGCGGAGAGAGCGTTTCAGGGTCAGGCAGTGGCGTATCGGCTTCTACCTTCAACGCCCATTTCGCTGCCTGGCTGGCGCTTCCTTCCGCCAGTCGCTTGCCCGCCTCATCCTCCAGATGCCAGTCAATGCGCGAAAGCGCGGAGCACTGCTTCGCCAGCAGCATCCCCAGACGCGGCATAAAGGCTTTTAGTGCCTCGGGATCTTTCCTGCCGCCGGTGACAATACGCAGCGTCAGCGCATTGCCGCACCAGGCTTCAGGCTTTTTGCCCGCTACGTTATCGATCCAGACATCCAGTTTCTGGGAAGGAGACTGAACAATACGATAGTCCATCGCCCAGGCGCCGGTAGACGCTGCCATCAGGGCCAGCCCCGCAAGCCAAAGTTTCATAAAAGTCCTTGTTAACAATCAGTCGCGAAGGGGAAAGAACTGCGCCGCATCGCTGAGCGAGTGCAGCAACGTCGTCTCCTGGGGGGCTCCCACCCAGATAGCCACGGCGCTGTAGTTATCCTGTTTGTCCGGCGCTGCCCCGGCATTTTTTTGCAGCAGCTGATCCATCAGGGTCAACCACTCCTGAGGGTTACTGACCATATGCAGTGACTGCTTCATCTGCGCTTCGCTCACGCCGTGCCAGAAACCGTCGGTACACAGTAAAAAGACATCACCGTCTTCGATCGGTACCACATCGCTGTAGCTGGCTTCCCGTTCGTCTTCCCCCATACCTAATGCAAAATAGAGCAGGTTGCTGTTGATGCCTTCCGTCTGGTGTCCGGCATCTTTCATCTGCTGAATCAGGCTATGGTCGGTGGTGACGTGAAACAGCCAGCCGCGGCGAAACAGATACAGACGGCTGTCTCCCGCATGAGCCCAGTAAGCCAGCTCGTAGTCGCGGTCGATAAACAGCGACACCAGCGTCGTACCCATCCGCTGATGCTCAGGCTCTGTTTTTTGAGCGTCGCGAATGGTTTGATTCGCATGATTGACATAGTCGCGAATATGCTGGGCGTTGAGGTGATCTTCACCGTCAAAGCGCGACAGAATGGCATCCCGCGCCAGGCGGGCCGCCACATCGCCGCCGGGCGCACCGGCGATGCCGTCGCACACCACAAAGCAGGCCGAGCGGTCGCCGATGGTCTCACCGGTCTGATCCTGGTTACTGGCGCGGGCGCCCTGCCGGGAAAGTGAGGCCGTTGTGATATTCATCATTCTCCTTCCGATCCGCTCTGGGAGTCTTTGTACTGATTCACTTCCATGTCATAAGCGTGCAGGAAAGCTTCGCCGAACAGCGTATGGAAGTCGTCTTCGATTTCACCGGCGGTGGCACCATACTGGCGGACAAAATAGTCCCACAATGCGGCCTTACGGCTCCCCGGCAGCGCCAGCCGCGAGGCGGTACCTTCACGCTTCGCCTCTTCTTCCAGCTGTTCCGGATTAAATGACTGCAGCATGGCGGCGATAATGGCGCGAATGCCGGAGATCATGCCTAACTGATGGGCCTGAAGATCAATCAGTGCATCGCGTACCGATTTTTTAGGCTCCATAAAGCCCGGCATACGAGAGCCGAACATCTGCATCAGTACGGTTTTACCGGAAGGCAGCAGCTTAAAGGGGTTGTTGGCGTCATCGAGGATCATGGTCATATCGGCTTTTACACCGCGCTTAAGAATCGAGCGCGACGAGAGCAGCGCCACCGTCCCCTGAGAAAACATGCTGAGCATCTGGCCGAGCTGGCGCATATTGTCACAGTCGAACTGCGGTACCGGCTGCATATCGCTAAGACCCATCCCCTCCAGCAGGGCTTCCAGCAGTTCGCCCTGCAGCACATCACCACCGGCGGCAGGAGTCGCCTCCCCCACTTTTACCGCACGCGGCGCGGCGGCAACGGGATCGATACGCAGGCGACCACTGGTGTTGGCGCCAGCCCGATGCTGAACCGCATGAGGCTCGGGCAGCGGGATATCGGTGTGCGGGGCTTCCGGCGACGCAGACGGCGCTTGCTGTTGCGCACTGGTGAGGGGTGGCTGAACCGGCGGCGCGGCAGGCTCATCGGCAAACAGCGGCGAGTCGCTAAGCGAAGCCAGTGGCATTTCGTCGCGCTCCGGCTCCGATCTGTGTTCAGGCGTCGCCTCTGGTGCCGGATCGGGCGCCGTAGCGCTCGCGTGTTCCGGCGCTAAATCGTCCGGATGAGTCAACGGCGTACCGCCCAGCAATCCCAGGGGATCGTCATGGCGGGTGCTGCGACTGGCGGACGCTTTGGCATCGCCTGAGCCAAACAGCGCCAGCGGATCGAGCTCTCCGTCCGCGGGTTCCTGCTCTGTTGCCGGCTGACGTCCGGACTCCGGCTGCTGCAGAGTGGACGGCGTAGCATCTTTCAGAATGCTGTCGCCGCTGAATAGCTCTTCGTCGCTGAACAGCTTATCGGTGGCGACAGGCTTCGATTCGAACAACGGCTCGTCGCTATCGCCGTTAAAGTGCGCCAGAGGATCCTCCGGATTACGCTCCGGTTCTCTGGGGGCATGGAAGGGATTTTCCGGTACACCCTGAGGCTCTGGATCCGCGCGACGGTTGCTGGAGATGCTGTCAGAGATCGAAAACTCCTGCATCAGGCTGTCCCAGATTTCGGTCGGAACCGCCGTAGGAGCGCTCTCTGTCGGGGCACTCTGAGGCTGTGTCGCAGGTTGAGAAGGTTGCACCGCCGCTGGCTTTAGCGGCGCGCTTTGCGACTCTCCCGAGCGTGGATCGCTCACGGTCAGCCGATACTCATCAATACCGATGATATCGCCGTCCTGTAGCTCCACCTGACGCCCCCGCTCCAGCGGAATATCGTTAAGCAGTACCCGGGTCACGTTGCCGCGATTGGTAATGCGGCATTCACCGTCCGCCGAAATATGGACGATGGCCTGAAGCCGGGAAATAGCGCGATCGCCGTCCGGCAAAACCAGGTTGTTATCGGTACCGCGGCCAATGGTGCCGCCCGGCGCGGAAAACTCAAAGCTGCTCTGAGGCGGCTGATTGCCGGGTTTAAAGGTGGTGATGGTAAATCGCATAGTCTTGTCCTGCCTGGTCGTTACGGCGCTCAAAGGTCGCGGCTCTCGGAGAAAACCGCGGCATTTGAGGGAACAGGGGAAGAAAAGGGATATAACGCCCCTCTCCATGGCATGGAGAGGGGAACCGGTCAGACGCGGGATTACGCTTCGCGGTTTTCTTTGATGTTCCAGCCCGCGCTGCTTTCCGCGCCTTTACCGCCGGAGGAGGTCTGCTCCCAGTACTGCTGCTTCACTTTCGCGGCCTGGAAAGCGTAGGTCACACCCACGGTGTCGCCGTTTTCCGCGCCGGTGTACTGCACGGAAGTCACCAGCACTTCTTCCAGCGTGATGCGGGAATACTCCACCTGCTGGCCACCGGCTTTACATACAGACAGCTCAATTTTAGTGATGTGCTTACCGCTGGCGCAGTGCTTCAGAATCGCCGTAGTGGATTTATCGATCAGCGCGTTAACGTGCAGGTCGTTAAAGTTCACTTTACCGGTGCCGCCACCGCCACCCACGCCCATATTACCCGGCTGGGAAGCCCCCCAGGAGAAAGACGTGATATCGGTCCAGCCGCTGTGGTTAGAATCTTTCGACTCCCCCGTCACGCCTTCGACTTTCAGGAACATATCAATAGCCATAATACCTACTCTTCATTAAGTGACAGTTATTGCTTGTGAAAAAGCGTTTCTACTCTAAATAATTCAAGTTGCATCGCGGCGGCAGTTGAGTGAATCTCCGGTCACATAGCCGTACTATGCGACCGGAGTGAGCAAAAGCAGCCAGATAAAGATGCGCCCTGAAATATGACGAGTATCTATGGCAAGCGGGAAAGCATGGGGCATAAACCATCCATATTTCACCTCTGCCTCATTTCCTGGTTAATGCTGCGCATAGCCAGGATAAACGGCGGGCGTTGATAAACAGCCCCACCGAATTCAAATATCAAAATATGAGAACGAATTACGCTTCTTTGGTTTTCAGCGACGGTAGTTTAGAAACCAGGCGCAGAGAGACGGTCAGCCCTTCCAGCTGATAGTGAGGGCGCAGGAAGAAACGGGCGCTGTAATAACCCGGGTTATCTTCGATCTCCTGAACCTGAACTTCGGCCGCCGCCAGTGGTTTACGGGACTTGGTTTCCTGCGAGGAGTTAGCCGGATCGCCGTCCACGTAGTTCATCACCCAGTCGTTCAGCCAGCGTTCCATCTCTTCGCGTTCGCGGAAGGAGCCTATCTTGTCGCGCACGATGCACTTCAGGTAATGCGCGAAGCGGCAGCAGGCGAACAGATAGGGCAGACGCGCAGCCAGGCGCGCGTTGGCAGTGGCGTCCGCATCGTGGTATTCCGCCGGTTTTTGCAGCGTCTGGGCGCCGATAAAAGCAGCAAAGTCAGAGTTCTTGCGGTGAACCAGCGGCATAAAGCCATTCTTCGCCAGTTCCGCTTCGCGGCGATCGCTGATGGCGATTTCGGTTGGGCATTTCATATCCACGCCGCCATCATCGCTCGGGAAGGTATGGCAGGGCAGGTTTTCCACCGCGCCTCCGGACTCCACGCCGCGAATAGAGGTACACCAGCCGAACTCTTTAAAGGAGCGGTTGATGTTGGCCGCCATAGCGTAAGCCGAGTTAGCCCAGGTGTAGTTGCCGTGCCTGGCGCCATCGGTTTCTTCTTCAAAGTCGAAGCTGTCCACCGGGTTGGTACGAATGCCGTACGGCAGGCGCGCCAGGAAGCGTGGCATGGCCAGCCCCAGGTAGCGGGCATCTTCCGATTCACGCAAACTGCGCCAGGCGGCGTATTCGGTGTTCTGGAAGATTTTGGTCAGATCGCGCGGGTTCGCCAGCTCCTGCCAGGACTCCATCTGCATCACATCCGGCGATGTACCGGCAATGAACGGGCAGTGGGCCGCCGCGCCGATGCGCGCCATTTCCCCCAACAGCTCAACATCCTGCGGGCCATGGTCGAAGTAGTAGTCACCCACCAGGCAGCCAAACGGTTCGCCACCGAACTGGCCGTACTCTTCTTCGTAGATTTTCTTGAAGATCGGGCTCTGATCCCAGCCCACCCCTTTGTAGCGCTTCAGGGTACGGCCCAGCTCTTTCTTGGAGATGCTCATAAAGCGGATTTTCAGCATCTCGTCGGTTTCGGTGTTGTTGACCAGATAACTCAGCCCGCGCCATGCGCTTTCCAGTTTCTGGAACTCTTCATGGTGGATAATCTGGTTAATCTGCTGGGAAAGCTTCTCGTCGATACCGGCGATCAGATTCTGAATGGTGCGATAGGTATCCGAAGAGACCGTCACCGTGCTTTCCAGTGCCTGTTCTGCCAGGGTTTTAACCGCGCTTTCCACCGCTGAACGCGCCTGGTCGGTTTTCGGACGGAACTCTTTATTCAGCAGAGAGCTGAACTCATCGGTGCTGAATCCCTGGGACTGAGCCTGCGAACTCTGCTGTTGTGATGATTTGCTCATAGATTACTCTCCGTTACCTTGCGACGGCTCATCTTTGTTCGGCATCTGGCTCAACGCCTTCAGCAGCGTCGGATCCTTCAGCACTTTGGCGATCAGCTCTTCGGCGCCGTTTTTGCCATCCATATAGGTCAGCAGATTGGAAAGCTGAGTACGGGCTTCCAACAGTTTGTTGAGCGGCTCGACCTTGCGCGCCACCGCATCCGGCTGGAAATCCTCCATGCTTTCAAAGGTCAGCTCGACGTTCAGCTTACCGTCGCCGGTCAGGGTGTTATCCACCTGATAAGCCACCCGCGGCTTCAGCGCCTTCATGCGCTCATCAAAGTTATCGATGTCGATCTCAAGGAATTTGCGATCTTCCACGGCCGGCAGCGGGTCAACGGGTTTCCCCACCAGATCCGCCATCACCCCCATCACAAAAGGAAGCTGAATCTTGCGCTCCGCGCCGTAAATCTCCACGTCGTACTCAATCTGTACGCGCGGCGCGCGATTACGGGCGATAAATTTCTGCCCACTGGATTTATTGGTTGGCATGCTGTTCTCCGTCGAATATGCGCGGTGAAGTGTGGCGGCGGCGAGCCGAAGACTGCCGCCATAACGGGCGGACGCGATTAATCACGGCGTCCAAAGATATTTTCCAGTTGATTGACGCCGTCTGGCGCCAGGTCGCGGATAATGTCCATAAAATCCATCTCAATCAGCCGCTGAACCCGCTCAATCATGAGCGGAGCCGGATGGCTGGGTTCATGACGGGCGAAATACTGTTTAACCTTTTCCAGCATCAGCTGGGCGTCGTCACGGGTAGCCAGCGATACGCTGCGCCAGTCCGCTACCGGCGTCGGCGCTGCCGCAGGGGCGGGCGCGGATGACTGCGCCGGTTCGGCCTGCGGCTCGGCTGGCTCCACCGGGCGATTCCCCTGGCTGGCGGCAACGATGGTGCCGATAAGCTTCTGTTGCTCTTCCATTTCCGGTACGCCCCCCTGCCCAAGCTGTTCGATCAGGTACTGACGCAGCGTTTCCAGGCGCTGATGGATCATCAGTAGCGCTTCAACACCCGGCTGTCCGCCGCGCGCCAGCTCTTCTTCCAGACGCGGCCGACCACCCGGATACTCCGGGCACTCGGTACGGCTGCCGTCGAGCAGCGCCTGCGCATCGCGTAGCGTCAATACATCGCTGCCGGCACTTAACAGCACCGACTGACGCAGCGCGCCGCTCAGTGCCGAACGGTCGCCTAATGACGCCAGTGCGCTAATCCGATAAAAAGGATCCTCCTCGCCGTCATCTATCATTTGCGGATAAAGTTCACTCCACCACTGCGTGATGGCGCGCTCAATCAGTAACAGGCCGTCGGCATAGCCTTCCAGCCCGCGGCGGCGGGTCCAGGCATGGGTCAGCGCCAGCATCACCCGCAAATCTTTAGTGCGGGACAGCAGTGACGACGCCAGTTTTTCCACCCGACTCCAGTCTGCCGGTTCAGCCGGGATAATGGTGTCGCCAAATTGCTGTTCCGCTTTACCTTTGCTGGCCTGCTCCATCGCCATGAAGTCGGCGTCGTACTCCAGGTTTTCGCCGCACGGCTGCGATTCGCTAACCGGGGTCAGGAAATCTTCAATATTCATGACACAACCTATTCAAACATCGGCGGATAAAGCCCATGGCGACCCGGACGGGCGCCACCGGCAGGGTCGAACAGCAGCGAAAAAAGCTGTGCAGTGAAATTACCGCTGTGAACGTGGGTGTAGAGCGGATAACCATCACTGCGGTTAGTCCACCAGAAACTGGTCTGCCGCTGGGGATCGAAGCAGTCTGCCGCCTGGCGCCAGCTCAGGGTCGCAGGCGCATCGTCGTAACCAATCACATCCAGAATGTCTGAACGCTGCTCGTCCGACGGCAGTTGCGGCGCGGGAATTGACAGCAGCGCTTCATCCAGCTGGCTGGATGAATAGCCGTTGCGAACCGCATGCAATAGCGTCCGCCCCAACTGGCGATACCACTCTTCCGCCAGCGCCAGTTGCTGCGGCGACCAGTCCGCCGGGTTAAAGGCGCAAAGCGCGCAGATGGGATACTTACGCCCCACGCTGTCGCGACCGGGAAGCAGGCAGCCCATCTGTACCTGCTGGCCGCCGAGCATCGGCGGCACCACAAAATTCCACACCGGTGCGCTGCCAAAACGTTGCTCACCGTCGTTGCGTTGCGCCTCTTCCTGCCAGTTCAGTAGCCCTACCTGGAACCAGTGCGACCACTGGCGTTGCAGGGCGTCGGGGAACCGGCGCTGTAAAAAGTCACCGGCACTGGGCAATTTCCCGTACCAGCTAATCGCAGGGTAGTGACTCATTCTCCTGTCCTTGTCGTTATGGGCATGAGAAGCCGGGCAACCGGAAAGGGTTACGGATACTGTTAGGCGTAAATTCCAGGGAGACGTGATGTCCGTCTACCGTAAAGCTGGCCCTGCGGCTCAGGTTGTTGCTACCAGCCGACTGGCGGGCCCGATCGAAGAAGCGGTTAAGCGCCCAGGGGCCGTTAGTGACCAGCGTTGCCGTGGTGCCATCTGCCAGCCCCAACTGCATACGCACCTGGTTACTGCCACCAGGCCCGGGCCAGCTCACCAGACGCGAAGCCTGGGGGCCGTGGCTGTACTGTAACTGCTGGCCATCCACGTCCAGAGTCATGTTCAGAACACTGTTATCCATCTCCAGGGTACGAATCGTCACCCGGAAGGAAGGCGCGGTAGCATTACCGGCGAAGAAAGCATCACGGATGTACTGCGCCTGCTGGAAGGGCCGTAACAGGCCTTCGCTACCCGGCAGGGTTTTACCGTCGATGCCCGGCATAAATCGCCAGTTAGAGCGTGTGGTATCTACCTTGTTGGCCAGATTGTCCCGGAAGAAGCTGTCCATCATTCCATTGCCCGGCGCGAACATTTTCGCCAGATCGTCCGGCGTCACTTCACTGCGCGCTGAGCGCACCAGCGGGTAGCGACCGGCGATGGCCTGACGGCAGAAGCCGCCCACTTCAACATTCACGCGCTTACGCATGTTTTCCAGTTCTCGACGCTGGGTATCGCTGCTGGCACCCACCGCCATACCGCTGAACATGGTTTTAAAACTACCGGGCAGACGCCCGGCGCTGGCCTGGAGTCGGCTGATGGCCTCGCCACCCGGCGCGGGCATACCACTGTTGGCGGCATCCTGTACCGACGTCAGGTAGCGGTACAGCTCATCAAGCTGGCGCAGGAAGTCGTCCAGCACGATGGTTTTGCCGCCCTTTTCCAGCGGCTGAGCCAGTTCGATAATGGGCGCATAATGTTCGGTCACCAGCTGTTCCGGGGTCTGAGCGGCCGCCGCTCCCTGCGCTGCATCGCCGTCGCTGTGAAACAGCGCTTCCAGCGTTTGCGTCGCCTTACTGCTCTTCTGTTCGGCGTCGGCCTGGCCGTCTACCTGAGGAGCGTTGCGCGACAGGGTCAGCACTTTGCCGAGGTTAATCACCATCCGTCGCAGCGGCGAGTTACTGCCCGAAAGCACCCGCGCAGCGTTGATTCGCTGGGAGAGGTCGGCGCTGTTATTGAGCTGAATATCGGCGAGATAGTTGTCCCAGTGAGCGATAAAGTCGCGCATATAGAGCTGGCGCACCGCGTTATCGGTCTGCTGTTTGTATTCCTGAGGGCCGCTGACGCCCAGCACCCAGGCATCGTCGTTGTGCAGATCGGCAGCAACACTGGCAATTTGGCCATTAAAGTGGTTCCAGTAGCCATCCGGCGTATAGAGCCCCGGAACTCCGTCGCTGACCGGCTGGCCACTTTTACGGGAAAAGACCAGTTCGCTCTGGGGCCCCCCCAGAGTGGCCAGCGATACTGGCTTTAGCCCATCATCTCGCTCCAGAAGGCGTTTCAGTCGGCCATATACCCGGGTCGCCAGCGGGTTCTGATTAATAAGCGTCCGCTCTCTGGCGATCAGCGCGTCGTCTTTTTCCCAGGGCGAAGACTGAATCTGCGGCTCCAGCAGTTGACGCAAGTGGCCGGAAAGCTGGGCCAGTTGCTCGCGGGTGATGTTCTGCGGCAAATTGCGTTGCAGGTTCAGCATCACCCAGGAGTGCAGGAATTTACCGTCGTAGTGTTTCGGCTGGTAGAGCATCTGGTATGCCTTCAGCGCTTCATAGCTATACTCCACGTCGCTGCCGTCGTCGCTGCGCAGCCAGCTGGTAATGCGCTGCGCGACTTCCGGCATCAGCATCTGCTGTAGCGCTTTCTGGTAGAGCGACTGCGAAGCGTCGCTGACGTCGAAACCGCGATACAGCCCCATACGGCGCGCCAGCGGTGGATCGTTAACGTCAAAAGCATCGCTGTGGGGCAGCGTGACAAGACCGTTAAGCAGCGGCAGCATGGAATAGAGATCGCGCTGATTCTGCTGCTGCAACTCCCGGCTCTGCTGTTCTATCCCCGGGACTTTGGCATCCACTTCATCCAGATAGCTGCGATTTTTGCCATAACTAATCAGCCACAGGGCGCCCAGAATCACCAGCAGTGCCAGCAACGCCGCGTAGCCAGACCAGAGCAGCGCTCGACTGCGCAGCTCCCACCAGCGGTTATGACCGGCAATGCCCGCTTCCCGGAATATCACGTTATGCAGCAGGTTTTTAATAAAGAAGCTCTGCCCTTTAGCGCCGGGAATGGGCGCTTCTTTGCTGACCGAATCCCAGTCACCGCCGTTATCACCGCCGGTGGGCAGCGACAGTGCCCGGTTAAGATTGCCCATCACCCGGTCGAACGGCAGCCCTTCCTGAGTGCCGCTGGCGAAGTATATGCCGCGCGGCGAAAACTGGGTCTCGAAGTTCGAGCGGGCGAACACCGTGCCCAGAAAATCGGTCAGCAGTGGGCGCAGCGCCGCGAACTCCTGTGGGAACAGGTAGCTGTTGGCGCGGGCCTGGGAATCGCTTTCATTCAGCAGGGTATCCGGCAGTCCGGCTTCCAGACGCTGCTGCAACAGGGCGTATTCCTGATGTAGCGCCCCCATCACATCAAAACCCGCCTGCTTTGTCTGCTCCCAGGGGAAGGTGAAACCCCAGATCTGGTCGCGCTGCGCTTTATCAAAGCTGGCGAAATAGTCGCGGAACCCTTTCAGAAGGTCAGCTTTAGTCACCAGCACATACACCGGGAAACGGATACCGAGCTGTTCATGCAGTTCCGCCAGACGCTGGCGCATGCTTACCGCCTGCTGTTCGCGGGCTTCCGGCGACAGAGTCAGCAGATCGCTGACGCTGATGGTGACGATCACGCCGTTAATCGGCTGGCGGCGGCGATATTTGCGCAACAGACCGACAAAATCGAGCCATTCGCTGGCGTCCCGCGCCTGCTCGCTCTCCTGAGTGGTGTAACGTCCGGCGGTATCCAGCAATACGGCTTCGTTAGTGAACCACCAGTCGCAGTTGCGGGTGCCACCAATGCCGCGCAGCGCCGTGCGGCCAAAGCGATCCGCCAGCGGGAACTGTAGCCCGGAATTGACCAGTGCCGTGGTTTTACCGGAGCCCGGCGCTCCGATAATCACATACCAGGGAAGTTGATAGAGGTACTGGCTGCTGAAGCGCTGCGACCAGAGCGCGCTGCGCTTATCCTTCTGGCTGAAGTGGGCCTTCTTCAGAATCTGCGCCGCCTCGTCAAAGCGATCGGCCAGAATGCCCTCTTCATTATTCAGGCGCTTACGATCCGCGCCGTCTTCTCCCTGCGCAGCGGCTTTGCCACTGTTAAGGTTATCCACCAGTTTGCGGTTAAGCCAGGCATTATACAGCCTGGGTACCAGGTGGCTGTGGATCCAGATCAGATAGATCAGCCCGATGCTGATCACCCGATTCTGCGTGGACTCCAGGGGACGGGTGTCGGCAATAGACATCAGCGGCCCAATCATCCAGATGACCGCCGCCACCGCAGTGGCCCCCAGGAAGCCCCAGAGCAGACGGTTAGTCAGAATTGCGATGAGTGTATTCAGCATGCTTAGTTTCCTTGCGACATCCCGTTCAACTCCGCCTGGGTAGTGCCCGGCGCCACCAGCAGGGTGATCTCTACGCGACGATTAAGGGCGCGATTCGCCGCCGAGTTATTCGGCGCAACGGGATCCATTTCGCCCCGCCCTTCCGCTTTAACGCGGTCTGGCTGCGAGAGATGTTTGCGCAACATGCTCTGTACCGATTCGGCGCGGGCCAGGGAAAGTTCGTAATTTGATGCAAAGCGGGCGCTGCGAATCGGCAGGTTATCGCTGTAGCCGATCACCAGAATCCGGCCGCTGACGTTATTCATCGCCTGAGCGATGCGGTTGATGACCGCTTCGTAGCGATCGCGCACCACAGTAGATGCGGAAGCGAACAGACCGTCTCCTTTCAGAATCACCACGCTGCGATCGGCTTCATCACGAACCGCCACCAGCCCCTCTTCGATTTCCGGGCGCAGAAATCCGCGCAGATCCAGCACAGCCGGAAGCGGCTCCGCGGGTTTCTGGATTTTGGTTTCCGGCAGCGGCGTCTGATAGATCTTCGCCAGTACCGGACTGGTGGCATCGCCCAGACGCCAGTTGAGAATGATGTAAAACAGACAGGCCAGGAATCCCGCCAGCGCCGCACAGGCCCATAGCGGTATCGCCGGACGCCACAGCTTGCCCATCACCGGCTGATCTTCCGGATGTGGAGAGAGTGGAGGCGGATAGCTGCCGCGTACCCCCCGAATCATCTGCCCCAGGCGCTGTTTGATGGTATCCAGTTGAGTACGACCGTTATCCATAACCCGGTAGCGCCCTTCAAAGCCCAGCAGCAGACAGAAATTAATCAGCTCCAACAGTTCGATGTGCTGGCGCGGATTCTGGGACAGACGCGCCAGTAACTGGAAGAACTTTTCGCCACCCCAGGTTTCGTTATGGAAAGTCACCAGCAGACCGCTGCCTGACCAGATGCCGCGACTGCCCCAGGGCGTGAGCGAGGCCGCTTCATCCAGCGCAGTACACAGGCAGTAGCGGGCGCCGACAATGGTTTCATAACTTAGTCCCGCCTTCTGACAACGCACCTCAAAGCGGCGAATTTCATCAATCAGGCGCTGGCGCAGGCCGCTCTGGTCGTCGTGAGACACCGAATGGCGGATCTGCACTATCGCATTGAGTAGCGGGTTCGCGGCAGAAACCAATGGATTGGTTCCGCCTGCCCCGGAAAAATCGGCATCGCTGCCGGTAACCTGGTGTTCCTGCATAAATGCTCTTTCTCGTTACTCTTTCGGGCCGCGAATCGCCCAAAACTCCATATCCAGGCCCGGAAATTCCCCGGCCAGATGCAGTGCGAAGGCGCCGGATTTCTCCATCTCTTTCCAGAGCTCCCCCCCTTTTTCCAGCTCAAAATAGCTGTAGCCGGCATGCCAGGGGATCTGCGGCGGCGCAACCGGCATGGTTCGCAGCACCATGCCGGGCAGTTGAAGCTGTACCAGATCGCGAATTTTGGTGACCGGAGCCACCTTCATCTGGGCCGGGAAGTGGCTCTGTAACGTATCGCCCGGCACGCTGGCCTTCACCGCCAGTACAAAACCGAAGTCGCGCACCATATTGCTGTCCGGCACCGTAGCGACGTTCAGACCGTGGGTACGCTCCACCAGCGGAATCTGGATAGCACTCTCTTCCATCACCAGCGAGAGAGACTGGCGCAGCATCAGCATCAGCTTGCCGAAACAACCCGCCAGATCGTCATGGTCATAAGCTGGCAGTACGGCGTCCGGCATACGCTGCTGTCCCCAGGTGGTCAGTTCGGTAGCGAACGCCAGCCAGTCGCGCCACAGCGATTCAGGATGCAGCAGTGGCAGCGCTTTCAGGTGACTGACCAGCCCGATATGGTGATTCACCAGAGCCAGCAGCGAAAACTCCACCATCTCGGAGGTATTAAAACGACCAGGTTTGCGCAGACGCAGACCAATCTGCTGGCTGCGCTGCTGCAACAGCCCCTGCATATCGCTGAGCAGACTGTAAAGCTGGCTGTTATTGATGGCATTCAGGGTGGGAGGAATATAGCCAGTATCCAGGCGTACCTGATTGTCGTTACGCTTTTCAATCACCTGCGCAACGCCTATAGCCGTCCATTCCGGGCTAAGCTCTTCTTCCAGCATCAGTTTCAGACGCTGGCGGCCAAACTGCAGCGCCGCCGGACCGACCGAAAGCGCGTTATCGTCATCCACTTCTTCTTCAAAGGTGACATAGCGCGCCAGCGAGTCCGGGGCTTCGCTGAAGATGACCTCTTCCCGACCGCCGCGCCGTGCGGGTAGCGCCAATACCACACGGGCATTGCTCAGGTTATCCGGGATTTCGAGCGGAGCCGGCCCTTGCCTGGCATCGCGAAAGGAGAAAGGCGTGCCGTCCGGCAGAATACCGCGGGCTGTGCTAAGCGCCACGCAGCCCTGCCGCAGCATCGCTTCGTCAAATTCCAGATCGAGAAAGCCCCACAGCCAGGGTCGCTGTACGCTGCCCCACTCCCTTACCTGATTTTGCAGGAAGCTTTCGGCGCGCTGAAAGTGATGAGGACGCAGGAACATCCCTTCTGTCCAGACCACCTTTTCTGCTTTATTCATACTGTTTTCCTGTCGGGAGACCCATTACTTATCAACGACCCGAATACCGTTGATATCAAGAAAGAGGCTGGCCTGGAGTTCATCGGAAGACCATGACCAGAAACTGCTGTCATCGGGGGAGGGAAGGGGTAGCGAAATGCGCCATTTTTTTCCATCCAGCTGCTGGTATTCCGCTACGATGCCGATATAGCGAGCCTCGGGTGAGCTGTGTCCGGTCAGGGTTTTATTAAGCTGACCCGGCATCAGGAAGAATTCGTCGCTGTTCAGCAAATTGCCCGCCAGCGCTTTTGAGTCACTGCTCTGCAGCGACCAGAAGTCAGCGGACATAAAGCCGGCATCAGATTTCAGCAACAGCACCCTGACCTTAAGCGGTGCAGTGTTGTTAATCTGCGGGTGAGCACGGAACGTCAGGCGATATGAGGGGGTATCGCTGTGGGTCGATGAACTACAGCCGCTTATCAGGGCAAAAGCGGCCAGAAAAAGCGCCAGCCAGGCGTGGCGCAACAGATCGCTTCTCGTCATATGGCATCGCTCAAGGTCAACAGAGTTAGTCGATAATCCAGGTACCGCTATCCGCATTTCGGCAGGCGGTGCTACTGCTACCTACTGCGACACAGTTATCTTTCTTTACTTTTTTTGGCGCTGCACGGTGAGCCGGACGCGGGCGTCGAATGGTCTGCTCATAGCGTTCGCTGGGAACCACCGAGCGCAGCGGAACATATCCCAGCATTTCGCCTCTGCCGCGCTCGGCTATCGCCATCCAGAAGTTTTCCACCTGCCCCAAAACGTTGTAGGTGGCACCGCTTTGCAGACGGCGGATCTCCGTACCACCAAAACCAGGCGTACTCATAACCGCAGCGCCATATAGCGCCCGATATTCTTTATTGATGGGCTTGAATTGCCTGGGCGCCGTCACCGCATGGCGGTGGGTTAACGTAGTGCCATTCACTTCTGACGAGACAATCGTGTCGTCGGTAATAGAGGGCTTCGGTGCGGGAGCCTGACAACCAGAAATTGCTGCGACGACCAGACAAACCAGGGTGATTCTTATCTTCATTATTTTCTTCCACTACTGATTACGTTTTTTATTTGATTAACAAAGGAAAATAACGCGTTGTTATTTTTGTGACTGGTACCGAAAGGCATATTTTCAGACTGAGGAGCAGGATCTCCACTCCCTGATATTTGTGGGGTTAAGGCATAGCTACCGCAGGGGTTTTACACCGAAAAACCCTATGGTTATTTTTTTGTTAAAAAGTTTTTTCGAGATTTTACATGACAAAAATTACAATTCAATCCCATTAATACATCCCCCGCAATCGGAGCAATTCAGACAAATAATCTCATTATTTAAGTAAGCTTTCGTTTTAAAAAAGAAAAATCGAAAAAACCATGACCATATAAAAAAAGAGGTTTCAGCTAAATCCTACAAGAAATAACTTTTTTGCATTGGTAAATAATTAGAAAACGAACTTTATTGGGTATTATTTAAACAGCAAAGAGCGCAAAAAAGTTAGAGAAACGCACATTCAGCCACACCGTCAGCGTCGGAAGACGATGCAGACGGCGGTTCACCCTGACAAAAAGGAAGAAAATACTTATAAGAATAACCAACAGAAAAATCATAAAAACCAAGTAAAAACATATAAATAAAACACACATCGCATAAATAAAACTTATCAATAAAACATCCTGCAAAAAAATCTCAATCGAGGATTCCGATATAAATCGTTACTCTCCGCCGCAATGATTACGGAGAGCGCTATGCTGCTACACACTCTTTATCTTATTGGAATAACAGCGGAAGCTATGACGGGCGCACTGGCAGCGGGCCGCCGTCGCATGGATACCTTTGGCGTTATTATCATTGCTACAGCTACTGCGCTGGGCGGTGGCTCGGTACGCGATCTGCTATTAGGGCACTACCCACTCGGCTGGGTACGGCATCCAGAATACGTCGTTATTGTGGCAATAGCCGCGGTTCTGACCACCATTCTGGCCCCGGTGATGCCGCATCTGCGGCGCCTGTTTTTGGTACTCGACGCGCTGGGTCTGGTGGTATTTTCCATTATTGGCGCGCAAATCGCTCTGGATATGGGGGAAGGGCCGATTATTGCCTCGATAGCCGCAGTGATTACCGGC
The DNA here is from genome assembly GCF_036620675.1 of Rosenbergiella sp. YN46. NCBI lineage: Bacteria > Pseudomonadati > Pseudomonadota > Gammaproteobacteria > Enterobacterales > Erwiniaceae > Rosenbergiella > Rosenbergiella sp. YN46. Next base: position 17,017 of record NZ_JAZHEE010000034.1, on the reverse strand, counting down.
GTGTTTGGCGGCGTGCTACGCGACATGTTCTGCAAACGAATTCCTCTGGTGTTTCAAAAAGAGCTATATGCCGGCGTCTCCTTCGCTTCGGCAGTGCTTTATATCGCTCTGCAGCATCTGATCACCAGCCAGGATATGGTGGTGATCGCCACTCTGTTGTTTGGTTTTAGCGCTCGTTTACTGGCACTGCGTTTTCGACTGGGATTGCCGGTGTTTCACTATACGCATTCATCCCATTGATCGCGTCGTTTGCGCCGGCGAAGGCTTCCACGCCATGGCGCGCCAGCCACTGCGTCATCATCATCACATCCGGGTGACGGAGAAACGCCATCAGCGCTCTGGCACGTACTGCTCCCACACCGGGCAGTCGACGCCACTCCTGTTCATTCCAGCGGACAATCAGCTGCCAGCGGGCATCCGCCAGTGCTGAAACGGCCTGTTCCGGCAAAGGAAGGCCCAGCGCTTTTATCCAGCGCGTCAAAGGCAGGCGGCGGGTGAAATTAAAGCGATGCCAGAGCGCCATAGCGCGCTGCGGCGACAACCCCGGCGTCAAACGCAGCGCCTCTGGCGATAGCGCCAGCCAGCTAAACAAATGCCCAAAGTGATGCACCTGAAGCAACTGTCTCCATCCTGACGGCCCCACCCCAGGGATATCCAGCACCTGGCGCTGGCCAAGCCAGTTCAGGCGGGCCAGAAACTGCCCACGACAGTTTTCAGAATCCCGGAAGCAGTCCAGGGCGCTGTTTTCATCCGGTAAATCGGGAACAGCGGCCCGACGCGCAGCACGCCAGACCACCTCATCCAGTCGCGGAATCCCCAACCCCGCCAGGCTCAGGCCTATCAAATCGCCTGGCGCGACATCCAACTGACGCCAGCGCGCCACAGAGCCAACATTAACCCGACTGACGCGCTTATCACCCAGCATGACGGGTTCCAGCGCCAGCGTCACCGCGACTCTACCGGTGCGTCCGGTCTGAAACAGTACCCGTCTGACAGACGCCACCTGGATGCGGGGCGGATATTTCCATGCCGCGATCCAACTCCCCTGCCCAGGACGCCAGGCGACGGATGGCGGCGCCCATTCGCTACGGATCACAACGCCATCCGTGACAAAGGGCAGCGGCTGATTCAACCAGCGTTCGCGCCATGCCGCGACCTGCCCGGCATTGCTGACCGGCTTCGACCAGTCCCGGGTCAGGGTAAAACCGGCCGCCGCCAGCGCTTCCAGCTGTTCCCGCATCCCGCCGGGGGCATCCGGCCATGCCCAGATAAAAACCCCCAATTGCCGATAGATATCGGGCGGCGAATCTTTACGCATCATGGCGCCCGCGACTTTCGCACGCGCATTTAACCCGCCATCACGTTCCTGAATGTGGCCGTCGCGCTTCAGAAAAATTTCGCCCTGCAGTACGCTATCCGCCAGAGGCGGAGACAAACGCGAAGGAATAGCGGGAATGCGCCGGGCTTTCGCCGTCCAGTCTTCACCCCTGACACCATCGCCACGACTGATGGCACGTTCAAGCTGCCCGGCGCGGTACACAAGGGTTACGGCAACACCATCAATTTTCGGCTGAACCCAAAGCGCTGTTTTGTCCCTCATCCACGCCTCCAGGCCCGCGCCGTCACGCAGTTTCGCCACTCCGGTATGTGCAACGGGATGCAACAGACTCCCTTTACCAGGCAAGCGATGCGCATCCTGAGGCGGATTACCCGCACAGCGGCGCCAGCGCGCCAGACGTTCGCTAAGGCTATCGTACAAGGGGTCACTTATCTGGCTTTCGCCCTGCTGATGATAAGCGCGATCCCATAACGCGATTTTCTGCGCCAGCCGGTTCGTTTCATGCTGTAACTGGCCGGCAGACCAGGCCGGGCATTCCGCCAGCGCAGAGAAGCTCACCAGCCACAGCAACATGCATTTCCACATCTTCCGCTCCCCCTCCGTGGTGTTTCAGGCAGACACTAGGGCCCCCCGCCAATCATGACCAGTATTAAAATATGGTTATTCAGGAAAGGTTCCGGACTTATTGCGCAGTTACATAGCGGCGACACAAAAACGGGAAAGCGGTTCGCAAAGGTGAACAAAACGCCAGGAAAAATGTGACAAAAGCTACGTCAGACCGCGGCGACGTGTATAATAGGCGGGTATAAACACTTCATTTATACATATCTAAGTAAAGAATTCATGGTTCAGGGCACGCTCTATATTGTTTCCGCGCCCAGCGGTGCGGGTAAATCCAGCCTGATTCAGGCATTGTTGAAAACGCAACCGCTGTACGATACTCAGGTTTCCGTCTCTCACACCACGCGCGCGGCACGCCCCGGCGAGGTACATGGCGAACATTACTTCTTTACCGGTAGAGAAGAGTTTCAGCAGATGATTGCCCGGGACGCCTTTCTGGAGCATGCGGAGGTGTTCGGCAATTATTACGGCACCTCTCGCGAAACTATCGAGCAGGTACTGGCTACCGGTGTGGATATTTTTCTGGATATTGACTGGCAAGGCGCTCAACAGATTCGCAACAAGATGCCGCAGGCGCGCAGCATCTTTATTCTGCCCCCCTCGAAAGAGGAGCTGGATCGCCGCTTACGTGGCCGCGGGCAGGACAGCGAAGAGGTCATCGCCCGCCGTATGGCGCTGGCGGTAGCGGAAATGAGCCACTACGCCGAATATGATTATCTGATAGTCAATGACGACTTCGATACCGCGCTGAACGACCTGAAAACCATCATTCGCGCAGAGCGTCTGCGAATGGGTCGTCAAAAACAGCGACATGACGCTTTAATCACCAAACTATTGGCAGACTGAGCCTGGTTTTCGTATCATGCCCAGTCATTTCTTCACCTGTGGAGCACTTTAAATATGGCACGCGTAACTGTTCAGGACGCTGTAGAGAAAATTGGTAACCGTTTTGACCTGGTACTGGTCGCCGCGCGTCGCGCTCGCCAGATGCAGGTAGGCGGCAAAGATCCGCTGGTACCGGAAGAAAACGATAAAACGACCGTTATCGCACTGCGCGAAATCGAAGAAGGTCTGATTAACAACCAGATTCTTGATGTGCGTGAACGCCAGGAGCAGCAGGAGCAGGAAGCCGCAGAACTGCAGGCCGTTACCGCTATTGCCGAAGGTCGTCGTTAATTCATATAGCGGGTAGCCCTTGTATCTGTTCGAAAGCCTGAATCAGCTGATTCAAAACTATCTGCCTGCAGACCAGATTAAGCGTCTGCAACAGGCCTATTTAGTTGCGCGTGACGCTCACGAGGGCCAGACACGTTCAAGCGGCGAACCCTATATCACTCACCCGGTTGCAGTGGCCTGTATTCTGGCCGAGATGAAACTCGACTATGAAACGCTCATGGCCGCTCTGCTGCATGATGTGATTGAAGATACCCCCGCCACCTACCAGGACATGGAACAGCTGTTCGGCAAAAGCGTAGCCGAGCTGGTGGAAGGGGTTTCTAAGCTGGATAAGCTTAAATTCCGCGACAAAAAAGAGGCCCAGGCGGAAAATTTCCGCAAAATGATTATGGCGATGGTGCAGGACATCCGCGTCATTCTTATCAAACTGGCCGACCGCACCCACAATATGCGGACTCTGGGTGCCCTGCGCCCGGATAAACGACGCCGCATCGCCCGGGAAACCCTGGAAATCTATAGCCCTCTGGCCCATCGTCTGGGTATTCATAACCTGAAGACTGAACTGGAAGAGCTGGGATTTGAAGCCCTTTACCCTAACCGCTACCGCGTAATAAAAGAAGTCGTTAAGGCGGCGCGCGGTAACCGTAAGGAGATGATTCAAAAAATCCTCTCTGAAATCGAAGGCAGACTCCAGGAAGCGGGAATCCCCTGCCGCGTCAGCGGTCGTGAAAAGCATCTTTATTCTATCTACTGCAAAATGGTGCTCAAAGAGCAGCGTTTTCACTCGATCATGGATATTTATGCCTTCCGCGTGATCGTCAAAGATGTTGATACCTGTTACCGGGTGCTGGGACAGATGCACAGCCTGTACAAGCCGCGTCCCGGTCGGGTAAAAGATTATATCGCCATCCCCAAAGCCAACGGCTATCAGTCGCTGCACACCTCAATGATTGGGCCGCACGGCGTGCCGGTAGAGGTGCAGATCCGTACCGAAGATATGGATCAGATGGCCGAGATGGGGGTTGCGGCTCACTGGGCTTATAAAGAACAGGGGGAAAGCAGCACCACCGCGCAGATCCGTGCCCAGCGCTGGATGCAGAGCCTACTGGAGCTTCAGCAGAGCGCCGGGAGTTCTTTTGAGTTTATCGAGAGCGTTAAATCCGATCTGTTCCCGGATGAGATTTACGTTTTCACCCCCGAAGGGCGTATTGTCGAACTACCCGCCGGCGCCACGCCAGTGGATTTTGCCTATGCGGTACACACCGATATCGGCCATGCCTGCGTTGGCGCCCGGGTCGACAGACAGCCCTACCCGCTTTCTCAGCCGCTGACCAGCGGGCAAACCATCGAGATTATTACCGCGCCAGGCGCCCGCCCCAACGCCGCCTGGCTTAACTTCGTGGTGAGCTCCAGGGCGCGCGCGCGCATCCGTCAGATGCTGAAAAACCTTAAGCGCGACGACTCCGTCAGCCTGGGACGCCGCCTGTTGAATCACGCGCTGGGTGGCAGCCGCAAACTGGCGGAAATTCCGCAGCAAAATATCCAACGCGAGCTGGATCGCATGAAGCTCGGCTCCCTTGACGATCTGCTGGCGGAAATCGGTCTGGGTAACGCCATGAGCGTGGTAGTGGCTAAAAATCTGCTACAGGGCGAATCCTCGTCCGAACAGGGCGTGACCGCCAACCACCATCACCTGCCGATCAAAGGCGCCGATGGCGTACTAATCACCTTTGCCAAGTGCTGTCGCCCTATTCCAGGCGACCCCATCGTAGCGCACGTAAGCCCGGGCAAGGGGCTGGTTATCCACCATGAATCCTGTCGAAACATCCGTGGCTACCAGAAAGAGCCAGAGAAGTTTATGGCCGTCGAATGGGATAAAGAGACCGAACAGGAATTCATTACCGAAATCAAGGTGGATATGTTTAACCACCAGGGGGCACTGGCTAATCTGACGGCCTCTATCAACACCGCAGGCTCCAACATTCAGAGCCTGAACACCGAAGAGAAAGATGGCCGCGTCTATACCGCCTTTATCCGCCTGACGGCCCGTGACCGAATTCATCTGGCGAACATTATGCGTAAGATCCGCGTAATGCCGGATGTGATAAAAGTCACTCGCAACAGAAACTGACCATGAATGCCCAGCGCTACGCCCGAATTCGTGAAATGCTCGCCCGCCGCCAGCCGGACCTGACGGTGTGTATGGAGCAGGTGCATAAACCTCATAACGTTTCGGCCATTATCCGCACCGCAGATGCCGTCGGCGTCCACGAGGTTCACGCCGTCTGGCCGGGTAGCCGAATGCGCACCATGTATTCCTCGGCCGCCGGCAGCAATAGCTGGGTTCAGGTAAAAACTCATCCTACTATCAGCGACGCCGTGTCGCATCTGAAGCGGCAGGGGATGCAGATTCTGGCCACCCATCTTTCCAGCAGCGCCGTAGACTTTCGCGAAATCGACTATACCCGCCCCACTTGCGTGTTGATGGGGCAGGAAAAAACCGGCATTACCCGGGAAGCGCTTGAACTTGCCGACCGAGACATCATTATTCCGATGATCGGAATGGTGCAGTCGCTTAACGTTTCCGTGGCGTCAGCCCTGATTCTCTACGAGGCTCAACGCCAGCGCCAGAATGCCGGCATGTATGAACGACAAAACAGCATGCTGCCCGACGCCGATCGGCAACGTCTGCTGTTCGAAGGCGGTTTCCCGGTTCTGGCCAGGGTGGCGAAGCGCAAAGGGTTGCCTTATCCCCGCATTAACGACAGTGGTGAAATCGAGGCCGAGCCCGGCTGGTGGGCCGCCATGCAGGCGGCGGGGTGAGCCATGAAGGGCCGACTTCTTGATGCCATCCCGCTCAATTCGCTGACCGGGGTCGGTGCCAGCCAGAGTGAGAAACTGGCAAAGATAGGCCTGCATACCGTTCAGGATTTACTGCTGCATCTGCCTCTGCGCTATGAAGATCGCACCCGGCTTTACCCCATTGACGAGCTTCTGCCCGGCATCCACGCCTCGGTTGAAGGCGAAGTTCTGAACAGCAATATTACCTTTGGCCGCCGCCGTATGCTGGTCTGCCAGATAAGCGATGGCACCGGCATCCTCACCCTGCGCTTCTTCAACTTCAACGCCGCCATGAAGAACAGTCTGGCGCCGGGACGACGCGTACTGGCCTATGGCGAAGCAAAGCGCGGGCAGCACGGCGCGGAGATGATCCACCCGGAATACCGCATCCAGGGAGAACAGGGGACAGCGGAGCTTCAGGAAACCCTTACCCCGGTTTACCCCACCACCGAAGGTGTGCGTCAGGCCACGCTGCGCAAACTGACCGATCAAGCGCTGGATTTACTGGAAAGTTGCGCCATTGCCGAACTTCTGCCACCCAAGCTGGCCTCAGGCATGATGAGCCTGCCCGATGCGTTACGCACCTTACACCGGCCGCCGCCTTCGCTGCAACTAAGCTGCCTGGAAAGCGGTCAGCACCCGGCCCAGCGACGACTGATTCTGGAAGAGCTGCTGGCTCATAACCTCAGTATGCTGGCGCTGCGCGCCGGCGCCAGACGTTATCTGGCCCGTCCGCTCGACGCGCGGGATAACCTTAAAAATGCCCTGCTGACCTCGCTGCCCTTTAAACCCACGGGCGCGCAACAGCGCGTGGTGGCAGATGTCGAACGCGACATGGCCCAGGACTCCCCGATGATGCGTCTGGTTCAGGGCGATGTGGGTTCTGGTAAAACGCTGGTCGCCGCGCTGGCGGCGCTGCGGGCTATCGCCAACGGCCAGCAGGTGGCGATGATGGCGCCAACCGAACTGCTGGCGGAACAGCATGCCAACAATTTCCGCGCCTGGTTTGAACCTTTGGGGTTAGAAGTCGGCTGGCTGGCTGGCAAGCAGAAGGGAAAAGCGCGCCTAGCCCAGCAGGAAGCCATCGCCAACGGCCAGGTCGCTATGGTGGTAGGCACCCATGCTATCTTTCAGGAGCAGGTGCAGTTCCATAGCCTGGCGCTGGTGATTATTGATGAACAACACCGCTTTGGCGTACATCAGCGCCTGGCGCTGTGGGAAAAAGGCGAGCAGCAGGGGTTCCATCCCCACCAGTTAATTATGACCGCCACCCCCATTCCCCGAACCCTGGCAATGACTGCCTACGCCGACCTCGACACCTCGGTAATCGACGAGCTGCCGCCGGGGCGCACGCCGGTGACCACGGTGGCTATCCCCGATACCCGCCGCGTCGATATTATCGAGCGGGTGCGCAATGCCTGCCTTCAGGAAGGGCGCCAGGCCTACTGGGTCTGTACCCTGATAGAGGAGTCCGATCTGCTGGAAGCCCAGGCCGCCGAAGCCACCTGGCAGGAGCTGAAAGTGGCGCTGCCTGAACTGAATATCGGCCTGGTGCATGGTCGAATGAAACCTCAGGAAAAGCAGGATGTGATGCAGGCCTTTAAACAGGGTGAACTGCATCTGCTGGTGGCCACCACCGTCATTGAGGTTGGGGTGGACGTGCCCAACGCCAGCCTGATGATTATTGAAAACCCGGAACGGCTGGGACTGGCCCAGCTCCACCAGTTGCGCGGGCGCGTTGGGCGCGGTGCCGTGGCCTCTCACTGCGTGCTGCTCTACAAATCACCGCTGTCGAAAACCGCCCAGAAGCGCTTACAGGTGCTGCGCGACAGTAACGACGGCTTCGTTATCGCCCAGAAGGATCTGGAAATTCGCGGCCCCGGCGAACTGCTGGGCACCCGCCAGACCGGTAATGCGGAATTCAAGGTTGCGGACCTGTTGCGCGACCAGGCCATGATCCCCGAAGTGCAACGCGTGGCCCGCCATATTCATGAACGCTGGCCGGAACAGGCTCAGGCGCTGATTGAACGCTGGATGCCGGAAACTGAACGCTACTCTAACGCCTGATCTCTCTTTCTCCAGAAAGGAGAAACCCGAAGAGCAGCCCCGGGAAAGACGGGGCGCCATCGCCGTCACCAGATGCCTTTGAGAAACAAAAAACGTTATTACGTTGCCCCCCAGTTTTTTGCACAACAGCGACAGGATGCATAAAAAAACGGGTTACGGGCATCATTGCCAGTAACCCGTTGTGGACAGGATAACGTTATTTGTTAGCCGAAAATCGGCAGCAGCAGATAAAGTTTAATCACCAGTGCGTTAACGATATCAATAAAGAAAGCGCCGACCATAGGCACCACCAGGAAAGCCATATGGGATGGCCCGAAACGTTCGGTAATGGCCTGCATGTTGGCGATAGCCGTAGGCGTCGCCCCCAGGCCAAAGCCGCAGTGGCCCGCAGCCAGCACCGCCGCATCGTAATTCTTGCCCATAAATCGCCAGGTCACGAAGATAGCGTACAGCGCCATAAACAGCGCCTGGGTCGCCAGAATAACCAGCATCGGCAGCGCCAGAGACGCCAGTTCCCACAGTTTAAGGCTCATGAGCGCCATCGCCAGAAACAGCGAAAGACAAACGTTGCCCAAAATAGAGACCGCTCGATCGAAAACCTGGTAAAAGCCCAGAAACGCCAGGGTATTGCTAAGAATAACCCCAATAAACAGCACACAGACAAAGGTCGGCAGTTCAAACACAGAACCCTGTAGCAGTTGTGCGACCACTTTGCCAACGGTCAGACAGATAGCGATCAGCGCAATGGTTTCCACCAGCACCAGCGAGGTGATCATGCGTCCGATATCCGGTTTTTCGAATGCGCTAGGCGTCTCGCTATCATCCGGCATCCCATCCGGCGTGGAGGAGTGCTTTACCAGGAAACGGGCCACCGGGCCGCCAATCAGCCCCCCCAACACCAGGCCGAATGTGGCGCAGGCCATAGCGACTTCGGTCGCATTTTCAAAGCCGTAGCGCTCAACAAACAGCTTACTCCACGCCGCACCCGTTCCGTGGCCGCCGGACAACGTTATCGAGCCCGCCAGCAGCCCCATCAGCGGATCCAGCCCCAGCAGGCTGGCCATGCCGATTCCGATAGCGTTCTGCATCAGTAGCAGCCCCACGACCACAAACAGGAAAATACCCAACACCTTGCCGCCTGAACGCAGACTGGCCAGGTTGGCATTCAGACCAATAGTCGCGAAGAAGGCCAGCATTAGCGGATCTTTCAGACTCATATCAAAGTCGATTTCCCACCCGATGCTCAGTTTCAGCACCAGCAACGCTACAGCCACCAGCAAACCACCGGCGACAGGTTCGGGAATAGTATATTTCTTCAACAATGGAACGCCCTGGACCAGTTTGCGTCCGAGCAATAGCACCAGCGTGGCGGCTACGAGGGTGGAGAGGGTGTCGAGGTGAAACATAGTTGGCTCCTTTATCACGCAACATCTCGCTCAAATGCGAAACACTTCCCCTGTTTTTCTCTGTGTTTTAATAACAGGCACCGAATTCTATACAAAAAGTGGTTAAAAGTTACATAAAAGTCCGATTTTATAGTTTTGAATATTTGCGCCCACGCAAAGCAATCGTTTGCTTTTACCCGTCACACTCCGATAAAATCACCGCTTTTCCACTATGGGATTGTTTTTATAATGTCCGCCAACGCCAAAGCCGCTAAACCGGAAAATGCGCCACCGGTAACCCGGACCAGCACCAGCGAATTAATTTACCGTCTGGAAGACCGACCGCCGTTGCCCCAGACGCTGTTTGCCGCCCTGCAACATCTGCTGGCGATGTTCGTCGCTGTCATCACCCCCGCCCTGCTGATCTGCCAGGCGCTGGGTTTACCCGCCTCCGATACCCAGCACATTATCAGCATGTCGCTGTTTGCTTCCGGCGTTGCATCCATTATTCAGATCAAAGCATGGGGCCCGGTTGGCTCTGGCCTGCTGTCGATTCAGGGTACCAGCTTTAACTTTGTTTCTCCGCTAATTATGGGTGGGCTGGCGCTGAAAAACGGCGGCGCCGATGTCCCGACAATGATGGCAGCGCTGTTTGGCACGCTGATGCTTGCCAGCTGTACCGAAATGATTATTTCCCGGGTTCTTCACCTGGCGCGCCGCATTATCACGCCGCTGGTTTCCGGGGTGGTGGTGATGATTATCGGTCTTTCGCTAATTCAGGTAGGACTCACCTCTATCGGCGGCGGCTACGCAGCAATGAACGATCACACTTTCGGTGCGCCGAAAAACCTGCTGCTGGCGGGCGCGGTGCTGCTGACCATTATTCTGCTCAACCGACAGCGTAACCCTTACCTGCGAATTTCATCGCTGGTGATCGCCATGGCGATAGGCTACCTGATCGCCTGGGGAATGGATATGCTGCCGGCAGACACAACACCGAGCAACACCTCACTGTTTATGGTACCGACTCCGCTCTATTACGGTCTGGGCATCGACTGGAATCTACTGCTACCGCTGATGCTGGTCTTTATGATCACATCGCTGGAAACCATCGGCGATATTACTGCGACTTCCGATGTTTCCGAGCAGCCGGTTTCCGGCCCGGTCTATATGAAGCGCCTGAAAGGAGGCGTGCTGGCGAACGGCCTGAACTCCTTCGTTTCGGCCATCTTCAATACTTTCCCCAACTCCTGCTTTGGCCAGAACAACGGCGTGATTCAGTTGACCGGCGTCGCCAGCCGCTACGTCGGCTTCATAGTCGCACTGATGCTGATGGTGCTGGGCCTGTTCCCGGCAGTTAGTGGTTTTGTGCAGCATATTCCTGAGCCGGTACTGGGCGGTGCCACCATCGTAATGTTTGGCACTATCGCAGCATCCGGCGTACGTATCGTTTCCCGGGAGCCGCTGAACCGTCGCGCTATCATGATTATCGCCCTGTCGCTGGCCGTCGGCCTTGGCGTGTCTCAGCAGCCACTGATTCTGCAGTTCGCACCCGAATGGGTGAAAAATCTGCTCTCTTCCGGAATCGCCGCAGGAGGTATCACCGCCATCGTGTTGAACCTTATCTTCCCGCCAGAGCAGGAAAAACAGTCATAACGTTTCGGTTGTTTCGAACCCGAAACGGCGGGCGGTGGCACACTCTGTTCACCGCCCGCCGTTTTTGTTTGAGATTCTCCTCCTTGAGCCGACGCGTTAAATCGTGCATAACAGCCTTTAGGCTTCTCCGGGGATGGGGGTAATCACATTGCTTAAAAAACTGATCGTTACGCTACTTGTTGCCATTGTGCTGGTGGTTGTGGCGCTGTATATCATGCTGCAAACCCGCTGGGGGGCAAACCAGATCACCGGCTGGATTAACGAACACAGCCGCTACCATCTGACCTTCGATCGCCTGAATCACCGCTGGGCCTCCCCAACCCATCTGATGCTGGAAAACGTCAGTTTCGGGCAGAATGGTCATCCGGCCTCCCTGGTGGCAAAAAATGTGGATATTGGCCTGAGCGCTCGCCAGTTGACCGGGCTACGCCGCGTCTCTTCCCTGACGCTAACAGACGGTACCCTGAACCTGAATAATCGCCCGCTCACCGTCCCGCTGCAGGCCGATACCCTGCGACTGCGCAGAATGGCGCTAAACCGGACAGGTGAGCCATGGGCGTTTAGCGGGAGCCGGATCAATGGCGGCATCACGCCCTGGCTACCGGAAGCGGGCTCTCCATTCGGCAGCCAGGCACAATTAGAAATCAGCGCGGGGGAGCTGACGCTTAACGGTATTCCGGCACGTAATGTCCTGATTCAGGGCAATATCCACGATCGCAACCTGACGCTGACCACCGTTGGCGCCGATCTTTCGCGCGGCGCGTTAACTGCCAGCGCCCGGCGCGATGCTGACGGCCACTGGCTAATCAACACGCTGCGCCTGAACAACATTCGCCTTCAGTCCGACAAATCCCTTACCGGGTTTTTAAAGCCGGTAAGGGATTTGCCATCGGTGAAGATAAACAATATGGATGTGACCGACGCCCGTCTCCAGGGGCCTGGATGGGCCGTGACCGATCTGGATCTGAATCTGCGTAACGTTACGCTCAACCATGGCGCATGGAGCAGCGACGACGGCGCCCTGTCGTTAAACGCCAGTGAACTCATCTACGGCAGAGTTCACCTGTTCGATCCCATCTTTAATGCCGACCTTTCCCCCGATGGCGTGAAATTACGTCAATTCACTTCACGCTGGGAAAACGGCATGGTTCGGGCGACAGGCTCCTGGCAACGCGCCAGCCGAACGCTGGCGCTGAATGAACTGGTGCTGGCGGGCTTTGAGTATACGCTGCCCGAAAACTGGCGTTCACTGTGGCAGACACAACTGCCTGAATGGCTGAACACCATTACGATAAAAAGCGCCTCCGCCAGCCGTAACCTGTTGATCGATATTAATCCCGACTTCCCGTTCCAGTTGACGGGTCTGGACGGCAGCGGCCGCCAGCTTCAGCTGGTGCGCAACCGTCAATGGGGACTGTGGTCGGGCACCCTGAGTCTGAATGCCGCCACGGCCACCTTCAACCGTACCGATCTGCGCCATCCTTCCATCAAGCTGGAAGCAGCGTCTGACGCAATTCGGGTCAACGAGCTGAGCGCCTTTGCCGGAGAAGGATTGATGGAGGCCAATGCCACGGTATCCCAGCTGCCGCAGCGCCAGTTCTCGCTGACGATGAACGGCCGCAACGTGCCGCTCGATGTGTTGAGCCACTGGGGATGGTCGCTACCGGGACAAGAAGGCAACGGCCATCTGCAACTGAACCTGAATGGCAGCCTGACGGCCGGAGCGCCGCTGAAGCCCAGCGTGAATGGCCTGTTGGAGGTGACCGACGCTCAGGGCCGTCAAACGGAACAGCGACGGATTAACGGCGAGCTGGCAGGCAATGCGGCAGCGGAACAGCCCCGCCCGCCGCTGGTACCTCAGGCGGCAATGCCTGCTCCCTGAAGCTTACTCCTCTTCGTTTCCTCCCTCCTCCAGCGGCCCAAAGGGCCGCGCGGGGAGGACAATAAAGATGCCTTCAAAAACCGCTCCGGCGGTTTCATCTCCGTAGAGCGTCACTTCCAGTTGAACCCTGGCTTTACGCCCGCGCGCCAGGCGGTCGAGATCGCCGCTCAGCGATCCCAGATCGGCCACGGCGCTCGGGCGCCCGCTAATCGGGCGGCTGTAGCGAATATGGGCATCCGCCAGAATAATGGTGCCGCCCAGGTGGCGCTCGCGCAGCATCAACCAGATAAGCCCCCAGCCAGTCAGAGTGGCGATTGAAAACAGGCTGCCGGCAAACAGGGTGTGATTGGGATTCTGATTACCGGTTTCCGGCATGGTGGTTATAAATTTCTGGCCGGTATACTGCTGAATACGCACGCCCATCTTTTCGCTCAGCGGAATATGCTGATACCAGGCCTGCTGTAGCTGACCGCACCAGTCGGCGCGATGCAAAATATCATCCAGTGTCTGTACCGGTTTAATCATCAGGAAGTGGCGTATCGGCGTAGTCTGAGGCGTGGTGATCTCGCCCTGATTAACAAACCCCAATCGGGAGAAAAACGCCACTGCATCTTCACGGGCGCTGCAGGTCATTCTCTTCACGCCCTCCTGGCGCGCTACCGATTCCAGGGTCATCGCCACCAGCGTCCCCAGACCTTTATCCTGCACCGAAGGGTGAACGGCCAGAAAGCGGATAGAAGCTTCATTTTCGGCATTTACGTAAAGGCGCCCTACGGCGACGGTATTGCCCTCTTCATCCACGACCATCTGATGATGGGCCATAGCATCCCAGGCGTCACGTTCAGAGCCTTTGGGCTGATGCAACGGCTTACGCAGCATCTCCCAGCGGAACTGGTAATAACATTCGAGTTCTTCTTCAGTTTCTGGTACGCGAAGGTAATACATAACCGTGCTCTCTCCTGTTGCCGCCGCCGGAAACTGCCGACGGCGTATCAGACCTGTAGCCAGAAGGTGACAGGGCCGTCATTAACCAGCGATACCTGCATATCGGCGGCAAAACGACCAGTCTCTACGTTCCCCCCCTGGGTGCGGCAGCGTTCGACAAAATAGTCGTACAAAGCTTCCGCCTGCTGCGGCGCAGCACCACGAGAAAACCCTGGCCGCATGCCGCGTTCGGTATCCGCCGCCAGCGTAAACTGTGATACAACCAGGAGGCTACCGCCCGCCTGGCGCACGTTGAGATTCATTTTCCCCTGCGCGTCGCTGAAGATGCGATAACCCAGCACACGCTCACAGAGCCTGTCGGCCTTTTGTGGGTTATCTTCTTTTTCGACACCCAGCAGAACCAAAAGTCCCGCGCCTATTTCACCTGTCGTCTCCCGATCTACGGTGACGGAAGCCCGGGCGACGCGTTGAATTAATGCAATCATTTTCACTTTCTTATTGACGGAATAACCGCTTGTGAGAGTGACAGCTATTTCCCCGTCAGGCAAGACGGGGATAGCATTAACGCAAGAAGGGGAAGAACAACGGAGCGGCTAGCGCCGGGCGAACCAGTCAGGAATAGTACGATTATCGACAACCAGAATGCTGGTAATGCCGCAGGCTTCGGCGCCTTTAATATTATCGGCATTATCGTCGAAAAACAGCGTATCTTCGGCGGAAAAGCCCTCTTCTTTAAGTACTTTATGGTAAATTTCCGGCTCAGGCTTACGCATCCCCATATCCTGAGACAGCCAGATGCGATCCGCTGCGTCTTTAATTTCCGGATACTGTTCCGGCCAGTAAGTGGTATGCAGGCGATTCGTGTTAGAAAGCACCACCACCCTGTGTCCCCGATCACGTAAACGGTGCATGATATCAATCACCTCCGGGCGTAGCGCCACAAACACGGCCTGCCATCCCGTAGCGAACTGCTCGTAGCTCAGAGGCAGCGACATTTCATGGCACAGCTGGCTGGCGAATTCTTCATCGCTGATTTCGCCACGCTCATGACGATGAAAGGTTTCCCCCATCACAAAACTCTTTTGCAGTTCCGCCAGGGGAATACGGCTGAAGTCGCTCCAGGCGCCCAGTACACGTCTGAAATCGATATCGACAATGACATTCCCTAAATCAAAGATATAGAGCATTTTTCTGTTATCCCCTTTGTAGCATTTTGAGTCCTTAGTGAAGCGTAGCGATGGATGGCCATTTTAGCCATCCGCAACATCCTGGATTGCCATAATTACCAAAACAGCACCACCAGCAGCTGAGGAGTAATAATGCGCAGGAACATCACCAGCGGATAAACCGTGGCGTAAGAGAGCGCCGCCGCGCCGCTGGTGGCATGCAGACTACTGGCGAAAGCCAGCGCTGGCGGATCGGTCATGGAGCCCGCCAGCATCCCACACAGAGTCAGATAGTTCATGCCGGTAAACAGACGCGCCAGTAGCGCCACGCCAAGCAACGGCAATGCGGTAATCGCCACCCCATAGCCAATCCAGCTTAGCCCCTCACCCTGTACCAGGGTATCCAGGAAATCACCGCCGGACTTAAGCCCCACCACAGCCAGAAACAGCACAATGCCAAGCTCTCGCAGCGCCAGATTGGCGCTGGGCGGCATGAACCAGTAAAGACGGCCAATACTACCGATGCGCCCAAGAACAATCGCCATAATCAGTGGCCCGCCAGCCAGCCCCAGACGCAACGCAGCCGGAAAACCGGGAATAAACAGCGGTATGGACCCTAGCAGCATGCCTAACCCAATGCCGATAAATACAGGTAACATCTGCACCTGCTGTAGCTTCTGCTGCGCATTACCCATTTCCGCGGCCACCGCTTCTATCGCGCCAGGCCTGCCAACCAGCGTCAGAATATCACCGAACTGTAGACTGGCGCCGCTTCCCGCCACCAGCTCCACACCAGTACGATTCAGGCGGGAAATCACCACATCGTAGCGCTGTTTGTAATTAAGATCGCGAATTCGTTTTCCTAACACCCGCTCGTTAGTCACCACCACCCGTTCCACCCGCAATTCGCTACCGCGAGTGGAAAGCGAGGTCGCCACCTCCCTGCCGATGATCAGTTGCACATCGTGCAGATCCCGCTCCTTTCCCACCAGATGCAGCAGGTCTCCGCTCTGCAGCAGGGTCGTCGGCGACGGAACCATCAACAGATCGCCGCGCTTCAGGCGCGAACAAACCAGTCTCTCGCTGTTAAGCAGCGGCACATCCTGAATGGCAAGGCTATCAATGTTAGGATTTTCAACCCGGACATTAAGCGTATGAAGACGCTCCTGATTGTTGCCACAGCTTTCCTCAAAACGGCTGGCTTCCTGCGCGATGTTGACCCGAAATATCAGACGCATCAGCCACATAGTGAGCAGGATGCCACAGATCCCAAATGGGTAAGCCATGGCGTAGCTCATCCCCATCATATCGACCTGCGCTGTCGACATACCAACATCGCTCAGGATCTGCTGCCCGGCTCCCAGCGCCGGCGTATTAGTAACCGCACCAGAGAAAATCCCCAGAATGACCGGTAGAGGAATGGCGAAGAAATAGTGCAATGCCGCCGTGACCAGCGCCCCCAGCAGCACAATAAGAATAGCGAACAGATTAAGCCGCAGGCCGGAAACCCGCAGCGATGAAAAGAATCCCGGCCCCACCTGAATGCCAATGGTATACACAAACAGGATCAGGCCAAATTCCTGTAGTACGTGCAGCATATCAGCGTTAAGCGCCAGTCCGGCATTATCGACAAAGTGGCCGACGATAATACCACCGAACAGCACACCGCCTATTCCCATACCAACACCGCGAATTTTGATACCACCAATCCACAGCCCAATGATCGCTACCAGTGCCAGTACACCGACCGTTAATGCGATTCCACTCATCATCCCCCCCTGAAAACCACATTATCAACAGGGATTCTGACAGGGCCCTCTCAAATGAACAGCGGGTCGGCGCACAAAAAAAGCTCCCGTCAGGGTAATGCCGATCAGTTAAGGATCGGTTGATCGATCCAATAGTTGTGTAAGAATCCGGAAACGCTCACTCGTTTCCG